>QAMI01000038.1:11241-25957 GCA_003150395.1 Candidatus Gastranaerophilales bacterium
GCGTCCTTAGTTCAGTTGGTAGAACGTCGGTCTCCAAAACCGGATGTCGAGGGTTCGAGTCCTTCAGGGCGCGATTTAAAAAATAAGGAAATTGATATGATAGGTAACGATTCTTCTTCTCAAATGGGAGGGAAAACGCCGGAATTTATGAACGGAATAATCAGCTACTTCAAAGGCGTAAGAGCCGAATGGGGTAAAATAAGCTGGCCTGAAAGACGCCAGGTTGTTGCTGAAACAATGTTTGTAATTGTTATTGTGTTCGTGTTTACGGTATCGGTTTATTTAATGGATATAATTTTTAAAGGCCTGCTTGGCTTGATAAAATAATCCGGCATTAAAAATAAAGGTGGCTTATGACTAAAAAAGAAAAATCTATGGAAGAACAATTGAACGAAGATTTGCAGGCTGAAAAAGCCGAAGCAGAAGCTCTAGCTAATGCTGAAGAAGAAAAAAAAGCAGCCAAGAAAAATCAAAAACGCTGGTATATCGTTCACACTGTAACAGGTCATGAAAATAAGGTTAAAGTTAACCTTGAAAAACGTATTGAATATATGAACATGGGCGAAAAAATCTTCCGCGTAGAAGTTCCTCAAAAAACAGTTACCCAAATGAAGGGCGGCAAAAAACAGGAACGTGAAGAAAAAATATTCCCGGGCTATGTTTTAGTTGAAATGATTATGGACGAAGACAGCTGGTACGTCGTAAGACACACAGCAGGTGTTACAAAATTCGTAGGTTCTGCTAAAAAGCCAATTCCAGCCCGTGACAGCGAAATTAAGAAAATTATCAATCGTTCAACTTCAACTGCTCAGAAAATTGAACTTGATGTTAAGGCTGGTGATAAAGTCAGAATTATTTCAGGGCCGTTTGCAGACTTCGTTGCTGACATCATTGAAGTTTATCCGGACAAATCAAAACTTCGCGCAAATGTTTCAATCTTTGGACGCGAAACCCCTGTCGAACTTGAGTACAAACAGATTAACAAGTTATAATAAGTGCCTACATGAATATATGTAGATTAACAAATTTTAAAATCCTCTGCCAAGCGCAGAAAAATCAATAGATGAGTTAGAAAGCCATAAAAAGCAATCTGCTCAAATAGTACAAACAATGTGGAAGGGACGCCCCCGTTAGTACCACAAAAGGAGAAAAAAATGGCAAAAAAAGTAGTAGGAAAAATCAAGCTTCAAATCGAAGCAGGAAAAGCAAATCCGTCACCTCCGGTTGGTCCGGCTTTAGGTCAGCACGGTGTTAACATCATGGATTTCTGTAAGCAGTTCAATGCTAAAACAGAATCTCAAGCAGGATACATTATCCCGGTTGTAATTGATGTTTACGAAGATAGAAGTTTTACTTTCGTAACAAAATCACCGCCGGCTCCTGTATTAATTAAAAAAGCTTTAAACTTGTCAAAAGGCTCAGCAGCTCCGAACAAGGATAAAGTTGCAGAAATTACTCAGGCTCAGCTTGAAGAAATCGCAAAAATTAAAATGGATGACTTAAACGCTACAACCATGGAAGCAGCCGTAAAAATGATTAAAGGTTCTTGCCGCGCTATGGGTGTAACTGTTAAAGAAGGTTAGGATGGAAGGATAATTTGCAATATTGCAAAATCCGTTATTACCACGAAAGGAAAATATAATGTCAAAATTAACTAAAAAACAAAAGAAAATGCAGGAAATGCTTGAAGGTTTTGAACAGCCTTCAACCGCAGTTGATGCAATAAAAAAACTTCAGGAAATCTCAAAAGAGCTTTCTAAATTCAATGAAACAGTTGAATGCCACATGAGATTAGGCATTGACGTTCGTCAGGCTGACCAGCAAATCAGATCAACTGTAGTTTTGCCGGCAGGTCTTGGTAAAACTGTAAGAGTTTGCGTTATCGCTAAAGGTGCAAAAGCAACTGAAGCAAAAGATGCAGGCGCTGATTATGCAGGTGCAGAAGAAATCATTGATAAAATTTCAGGCGGCTGGTTTGAATTTGATACATTGATTGCAACACCTGATTGTATGGGCATGCTTGGTAAATTAGGTAGAGTATTAGGACCGAAAGGCTTGATGCCGAACCCGAAAACCGGCACTGTTACAATGGACGTAGCAAAAGCTGTTAAAGACGCAAAAGCTGGTAAAGTTGAATTCCGTGCAGACAAACAGGGTATGATCCACTGTCCTATCGGAAAAGTTCAGTTTGAAGAAACTGACTTGGTTAAAAACTATGCAACTTTGGCAGATGCGATTTTGAGAGCAAAACCGTCTTCAGCAAAAGGTACATTTGTTAAATCAGTTTACCTTTCAACAACAATGGGCCCAGGAATCAAATTAGATCCGAAAACCTTTGCTGCTGAAGTAAAAGAGCTTGTATAAGTTTTTTATTGGGAACGATAAACAAAAGCGCCTCTGAAAAGAGGCGCTTTTTGCAATGTTTTTATTTTGTGATAACTGCAATTGCTTGATTTATTAGTTGGTGTGTCTTATAATTTATTTATTTGGAGAGAATATGGAAAAAGGCTTGTTTATAACATTTGAAGGTGCAGACGGATGTGGCAAAACCACGCAATTAAACCTTCTTGCAGAATATTTGAAAAATAACGGACGAGAGGTTGTAATTACCCGTGAACCCGGTGGAAAAGGACTTGGAGAAAAAGTTAGAGAAATTCTCTTGAATTATGACGGCGAAGTTTCTGACAGATGCGAATCTTTTTTGTTTTTGGCGGATAGGGCGCAAAATATTGATGTTATTGTTAATCCTGCTGTTGAAGCCGGTAAAATCGTTCTTTGTGATAGACATATTGATTCGACCGTCGCTTATCAGGGCTACGGGCGCGGGTTGGACATTGATCGCATAAACATGCTTAATAACATTGCGACAAACGGTAGAAAACCTGATTTAACAATTGTTTTTGATATAGATGTCGAAAACTCTATGAAACGAGTTGGTACTAACAAAGACCGTATGGAAAGTGCAGGGATTGAGTTTCACAATCGAGTCAGAAATGGATATTTACAAATTTCAAAAGAAGAACCTGATAGAATAAAAGTTGTGGATGCGTCGCAGGCTATTGAAAAGGTTTTTGAAGATGTAAGAAAAATAATTCACAAATATTTGTAACAAATTGGCAAAAAATATTTTCACGTGTTTTTGAATAAATAAATACAAAGACTTGTGAGGTTTTTATATGAATTATGATGCATCAATGAACTATTTGCAGCGTCCGACCGTTTCTGAAAAATCAAAACGTATTGGTGCCACTTTGCTTGGCGGAATAGCAGGAATGACTTGTTATTATCTTCCGATTTCGAGAGATACTTTTGTGAATGAAGCCTACCGTGTTACCAAGAAAAATGCTGAAAATGATATTAAGGCTTTAAACCTGGCCGCTGATGAGTTGTCGAAAAATAAACTTTCAAATGAAACAAAAATTCTTCTTCACAGAATGGGAATTGCAGAAAATATTGATGCAATAAAAGATAAATGTAAAACAATTCGTGAAAGCGTCACGGATGGAGCAGCTGTGAAAACGATGAAAAAGGATTTTGCAGATAACTTTAAAAAATACAAAAAAGATGCAAGTTTAATGGATACTGTAACGGCCAAGGCAATGAGCAATATCAAATGGAACGGTTTCCGGTGGGGTATGGCAATAGGCGCTGTTCTGGGTGGGGCTTTGAGTCTGATTGCAACAAAAGAAAGATAAAAATTCTTATTTAGGCAGATTTTTAAAATAATCTTTATCAGTTAATGCGTTATAAGTACATCCTGCACCATTTATATTAGATGTAGATGAAGCAGAACAATATTCATCTGTTGAGCTGTAATACGTAGTACCTTCTACTCCCATCGGGAGAAGTTTGCCCTTTTTATCAATCTGGAACATGAATAAATCTTGACCGAGCCTGTTAGGATTTTTATTATAACCATTCACATCTACAGAGATGTAAAGAACATTCTCTTTGTTATTGAAAATTCTATTTTCTAAAAGCACAAGACTTCCGTCATTCATAACAAATTGTCCGTCATCAAAATATCCAAGTATAATATTCGATTTTCCGTTAAAAGTTTTGTATTTGGTTGAATTTTTTTCTGTAGAGCCTGTATTTACATAATTAGGTATACAAACTTTTTCGAGTGCTGCTTCGCTGGATTCTGAACCTTGTCCACAATCTCTTGCTGTTTGAATATATTTTATAAGCAGTTTTTTTACAGATATCGTATCCTGAGTTATGCGTTCGCCTGTTTCTGCCTGATACATATCAAGCGCCTGACTGATTATGGAATAAGATCTTCTTAACCCGGCTTCAAGCTGCTTATTGCGGCTATTATTAATTACAGTTGGCAAAGTCATAGCTGCAACAATTCCGATAATTCCAAGTGTTATTAAAACTTCTGCAAGTGTAAATCCTGAACCTTCAGCTTTCATAGTATTCTCCTTATTATTTTGTTTGGACAAATAGGTCACTGACATTGTTTATACTTTAGGGCAAAATAGGTCACATGTCAAGACTCGAATTGTTAGGGAAGAATATCGCAAAATTCAGGCAGCAAAAAAATCTTTCGCAAGAAAAACTTGCTGAGCTTGTTAATTTGTCGCGTGAATATATTACCCGTGTCGAGCGCGGACAGAAAAATATTAGTTTGAAGAAACTTTTTGCAATTGCAGATGCCTTAGACGTTGAGTTCTGTCTTCTGACCAATTTCAAATAAGTTTTTAGGGTTTTTGACTACATCGATTACCGCAAAATCTCTGAATGCCGAAATAGGCTTTATATTTTCAGGATTTTTGTAGTTTTCACGAGCCAAAATTGCACCTACAATCGCTTCCAATTGAGACATTGGCATCATATTAGCAGGAATATCTTCAAATCCCCATTCATTTTTTAAAGCTTGTTGTAAAAATTTGCAATCCGCTGGCGAACGCTCTTTATAACAAGAATTCAAATGCAGGCTCTGGCGTGTCAGGTAAAGTTCAAAACGATTAACTGTCGCGCCTTTTTCTGTTAAAGATTTAAAATACTCCGAGCCGCGCGTTGTAAATCTTTGTGTCCAGTTATCCTGATTAGGCATGTGCACGTTTGTCGAAACCAGCTGATACGGTTTTGAGAGAATTCTCCACTTACCGTTAAGCATTGTTCGGTCCCATGCTAAAGAAATACAGATTTCACTCTCGCCAATTGATGAATAATTATCAAAAAAATAAATAATATCATTCATTCTGTAAAGTTTATCTACAAAAATAATGTTGTTAAATTCATCTATGATTGCAACGCCTGTGTCAACGCTTGAAGTAGCTGCAAGTGAAAGTCCGATATAATATTTCATCAAAATCTCCTTTGGCGTTTTTCTATCGAAAAATGTCGCCGGATTAGTTTGTACATAATTTTAGTGATATAACGCCTGCAAGAATTAATATTATTGAAATAACTTTTTGATAAGAAAAGCTTTCTCCAAAATAGGTAATTCCGATAATTGAAATTAAAACAATACCGAGCGCTGACCAAATTGCATAAGCAACACTTACTTCGACTGTTCTAAGCGCAAGAGCTAGAAGTGTGAAACTTGAAGCATATCCGGCAAACATCAAAATTGTCGGAAGCATTTGTGAAAGTCCGTTAGACATTTTCATCATTGAAGTTGCAAAAACTTCAAAAATTATTGCTCCGATAAGATATAGCCAGCCCATTTTTTCTCCTATGCCATAAGTTTTGTAATAATCAGCGGTTCGTCTTCAGTAATCAGTACTGTATGTTCAAAGTGTGCAGAAGGCTTTTTATCAACGGTTGAAACTGTCCACTGGTCTTCTGCAACTTCAACCTCATCAACACCCAGGTTCAACATCGGCTCGATTGCAATTGCATAACCCTGTTTTAAAAGTGTTTTGTCACCGACGCTGTAATTGAATAAAAACGGTTCTTCATGCATTTGATGTCCGACACCATGACCGCCATACTGGCGTACAATACCGAGTTTTTCGCGGGTCGCAACGCGCTCGATTGCTTTTGAAACATCATCAAGAACGTTTCCATCGTGCATTTGGCTTATGCCGGCAAAAAGTGCTTCTTCAGTTGCTGCAAGAAGTCTTTGAACTTCAGCTGAAACTTTACCAACCGGATAAGTCCAGGCGCCATCGCCAACCATGCCGCCGTAAGTTGCCCCAACATCAATAGAGATAATATCGCCTTCTTTAACTTTTATATTTTCATTTGGAATTCCATGAACAACCTGTTCATTAATTGAGGCGCAGATTGAGGCTGGAAATCCTGAATAGCCTAAAAATGTTGGGATTGCTTTGTTTTCTTTTATTATATGAAACGCAACGTCGTCCAATTCTTTTGTACTTATTCCGGGTTCAATAATCTCTTTCATTTTTTGATGAACGAGTGCTACGATGTGTCCTGCATGGCGCATGCGTTTAATTTCGTCTCTTGATTTTTTGTTAATCATGTTTATCTTTCCAGTGAATAAGTAAATAAGTGAATAAGTTCATTTCAGGATTCTGTTATTACAGGATTTTGCTAATATTCATTTTGTATTGCACTTATTAACTTATTTACCTATTCACTTATTCACCTATTTACTTAATTACATCCATCAACCTTTGCCAAACTTCATCAATTGAGCCGTTTGCGTCGATTGTTTTTAAAACGCCTTTGTTTTTGTAATATTCAATCAATGGCGCTGTTTCGTGAAAATATGTATCAAATCTTGCCTGTGCGACTTCTCTTGTATCGTCTTTACGCTGAACAAGTTCTGTTCCGCATTTGTCACAAATCCCTTCTTTCTGCGGTGCCTTGAAGGCTAAGTTATAAATTTCTCCGCAAACAGGGCAGGAACGGCGGTTTACAATTCTTTCAACAAGAACATCAGTATCAATGTCAAAATAAATCGCTCTGAAATCTACATCAACATCTCTTTTGCTGTTTATTTCATCATTAATAACTTCAAGTTTATCAGCTTGTTCTACACTTCTTGGATAGCCGTCCAAAATATATCCGTCGCGGCAGTCATCTTGAGAAAGTCTGTTTTTTATAATTTTCGCAACCAAATCCAATGGCACAAGATTGCCTTTATCAATGAATGATTTTGCAATAACGCCGTCCGGGGTTTCATTTTTGATTTCAGCTCTCAGAAGCGAGCCTGTATCCACATGAGGAAAATTTAAATATTCTGCCAGCATTGTAGTCTGTGTTCCTTTTCCGCAAGCCGGAGGCCCTAGAAAAATAAATTCTTTTTTCATTGTTGTACTCTTTTCTAAATTTTTATTATGTTTTTTACTATCGGCAATGTTCATAATTTTTCCTCAATTTCAGTATAAATACACAACAATTGTACATCAAGACATTATGGATTTCAATGTTTAATTTATAAAAAAGCTCCGTTTCGGAGCTTTTTTAGTTATGTATCAATGTTAGTTGCATAAACCGCGTTGGATTCGATGAATTTCTTTCTCGGGTCAACCTTATCGCCCATAAGGATGTCGAACAACTGGTCGCAAAGCATCGCGTCTTCAATGTTTACCTTAAGCAGTGTTCTTGTTGCCGGATCCATTGTTGTTTCCCAAAGCTGCTGGGGCATCATTTCGCCTAACCCTTTGAAACGCTGGATTGTCAATCCTTTTTGACCTCTGTCATCAATGATTTTCTGTAATTTATCAAACGATGTGATGTCATATTGTTCGGTGTCTGTTTCAAGGATAAGCTTTTCTTCTTCTTCAATCAGGAAATCACGGATTAACGGATATGAAGTGCGCAAACGTTTGAATTCGCTGCTCTTTATGATGCTTTGGTTAATAATCACGTGTTCTTCTTCATTAAGATTCAATTGAAGTGAATATTTTGAATTTTCCGGATTATATTTAACCGAAACTTTGTAGTTTTCTGCTTCTGCGATATTGTAATTTTTCGCATGGTCTAAAAGATAATTATTCAAATATTCACAAATTTCGTTCATCTTTGCCTGATCGTCAAAGTCTTCGGGCTGAATATCTGCGCGGACCAAACCTCTCAAAACAACCGCTGGGAACATGTTCAAAATCGGGTTGTTGTAAGAATTGTAGAAAGTTGACATGTTTTTAATAAGTTCTAACAACTCATCACCGGTTTTCACTTTTGATTTTGTTTTGTCAGAAAGGCTTAAACTCTTAATCCCGCGTTCTTTCAACATTTTGTCAAGCGCATGTTCGTTAAACAGGTATTCTGAAGTTTTTCCTGATGTTATTTTGTAAAGCGGCGGCTGTGCAATGTAAACGTAGCCGTTTTCGATTAACGGTTTTGCGTATCTGAAGAAGAATGTCAAAAGAAGTGTTCTAATGTGAGCGCCGTCAACATCCGCATCGGTCATGATGATAATTTTGTGATAACGGAGTTTTTCAAGATCGACTTCTTCTTCGTTTTTGCTGATATTTATTCCGAAAGCCTGAACCATAGACTGGATTTCGTTGTTGCCGTAAATCTTGTCTAATCTTGCTTTTTCAACGTTCAAGATTTTGCCTCGCAAAGGCAGAATTGCTTGGAACATTCTGTTTCTGCCCTGTTTTGCAGAACCGCCTGCAGAATCTCCCTCAACGATGTAGATTTCGCATTTTTCAGGTTCTCTGTTAGAGCAGTCGGCAAGCTTGCCGGGTAAAGTCGAATTTTCAAGAACTGTTTTACGTCTAGTAAGTTCTCTTGCCTTACGTGCAGCTTCGCGTGCGCGCTGCGCCTGAAGTGTTTTTTCCAAAATCATTTTGGCGATTTTTGGGTTGAATTCAAGCCATTCTTGCAATTTGTCGCGAACTGCATCTTGTACGGCTCCCATGGCTTCTTGTGAGCCGAGTTTTTCTTTTGTCTGCCCTTCAAATTCCGGGTTTGGAATTTTGACGGAAACGATTGCTGTCAAACCTTCACGAACGTCTTCGCCGGAGAGGTTTGCATCAGAATCTTTCAAAATATTATTTTTTCTTGCGTAATCATTTAAAACTCGAGTAATTGAGTTTCTGAAACCTGTTAAGTGGGTTCCGCCAGAGTGCGTGTTTATGTTGTTTGCAAAGGAAAGAACACTTTCGTTATAGGCGTCTGTATATTGCATTGCAACTTCAACCTGCATGTTGTCAACAACTTTGTCGATATAAATCGGTTTGTCGTGAAGAACGGTTTTATTTTTGTTCAAAAATTCAACGTAGCTTCCAATACCGCCGACGAAGTGGAATGTTTCAGTTTCGTCGGTGTGGGCGTTTGTGAAAATGATTTTCAATCCTTTGTTCAAAAATGCCATTTCACGAAGCCTGTTTGCGATTACGTCGCAGTCGATTTCAGTTGTTTCCGTGAAAATTTCAGGGTCAGGCCAGAAGGTTGTTTTTGTACCTGTTTTATCGGTTGCTTCACCTTTTTCAACCGGAGCAAGCGGTTCGCCTCTCATGTATTCCTGGCGCCAAACAAAACCTTGACGGGAAACTTCAACGCGGTATTTTTCTGAAAGTGCGTTTACAACTGACGCACCAACGCCGTGAAGACCGCCTGATACTTTGTAGCCGCCATCGCCGAACTTTCCGCCGGCGTGAAGGACTGTGTGAACGATTTCAAGGGCAGATTTACCTGTTTCAGGTTTTATATCGACAGGAATTCCACGACCGTTGTCTTCTACTGTTACGCTGTTGTCTTTGTTTACTGTAACGTGGATGTCGGTACAAAAGCCTGCAAGAGATTCGTCAATTGAGTTATCAACGATTTCATATATGCAGTGGTGAAGACCGCGTTGTGAAGTTGAGCCGATATACATACCGGGTCTCATTCTGACTGCTTCCAAACCTTCTAAAACACGAATATTACTTGCATCATAAGACGCACTGGTTTTAGTTTCAATTGCCTCATTGTTGTCCGGAAGGTCAACTACCTCAATTTTTTCAGGCTGCTGAGCCATAGCGGCAGTTTTTTCTGTTACTTCCTGAATTCCATCTGACATATATATTTCTCCCCTTATATTAGTCTAATTCCCTTGATAATATTGTAACACAAACATTTTTAAAAACAAAATTATTTATCTTTTGTAACTTAAATTACTTGCAGAAAATAAATAAAGGCTTTATAATGATAATGTACATTAATAAGGAGCTAAGGTATGAAAAAGCAGACTATGATTGAAACTACGGGGGGGGGGGGCACCCGAAAATAAGCTCCTGTCAAGGTTTTGTGCTGTAGAAAACAATAAAGCCAGGGCTTTTAATAAAGCATTTACGCTGGCAGAGGTGTTGATAACCTTAGGTATAATTGGAATTGTCGCGGCTATGACTCTTCCGGCTTTAGTCGGCAAGTACCAGAAAAAAGTAACGGTTGAAAGATTAAAAAAAGTATATACGGTACTTTCTCAAGCGGTGTTGATGTCTGTAAAAGACCATGAGGCAATTGAATACTGGAATTTTGAATTAAGTCCTCAAGAGTTTATGGATACTTATCTGAAGCCGTATTTTCAAAATATTGCCTCTGAAATAACCTCCTCTGATACAACTAGATATTCAAAGAAGTATGCTTTAGCATGTGGAACTACTTTTTACGGCTGGATGTTTAAACATCAAAATCCTGCTAATCATGATATTACAACTTTCTATGAGTTGGTGATTGATATCAATGGTGAACAAAAGCCTAATCTATCGGGAAAAGATATTTTTTATTATTATATTTTTCCAATAAAAAGTGCTTTCTTCAACGGAGGGCATGGAAATATCGCAGTAAATGTTCCGGGTCCCGGACTTTATCCGGATGGTTACGGGTATGATAGGGAACGTTTAAAGACTGACGGTTGGCGTGGATGCGATAAACGGCCTGGGGATGAAACTCCAAATGGCGGGATTAATAATAAAGATGCCGGAGCTTTTTGTACTGCTTTAATAATGTTGGATGGCTGGGAAATTGCAGATGATTACAAATGGTAATATGTGAGATTGTAAAAAATATAACCCGTAATATGTAGCTTAAGTGTTTAATTTTATTTTTAATAACTTCTGGTTAACTGTATTTGTAATTAATACAGGAGAAATTTATGGGTAAAAATTTATTGAAATCTATTAAAAAAGTAATTGAAGACAATGGTACTGATAAAATAGTTATTTTCACTGATACCTTGAAAATTGACGGCAGAGTTTTCCTTCCCGAAGGTAAATGCGAAGAATGCCATGATGATTTTATTGCGTTAGAAAATGCACTTGTCTGCCGTTTGGAGGATTACTGCACCTGTGATGATAATGACTGCGAATGCAATGATTATGTTTGTTTCCGCTATGACTGGCTGAATGTTTGTATTGAACATATCGCGGCATATAGTATTGTGCAGGAGTAATCTAAAAAAGACCGTCTAAAAGACTGAGGCCGTGAAAAATCACGGTCTCAATCCTTTTTATAAATAAATGCAGAATATAAAATTTTATATCTTTAGTTTTGGTGAACCAATTCAGCTAAGGCATTCACAACGTCAACATCCCATTTTGTTCCGGCTTCTTCTTTCATAATTTCAAGTGCTTTTTCAGCGGGCATTGCTTTTCTGTAAGGTCTGTCAGACGTCATTGCCGAATATGCGTCAGCCACTGCAATAATTCTTGAACCGAACGGGATTGACTGACCTTTCAAACCTTCCGGAGCGCCGGAACCGTCGATGCGTTCTTTTTGGTAAGTTATGTAGGGTACAACTTCTGATAAGAAGTTTATATTCATCAAAAGGTTTACGCCGACATTTGAATGGTTTTGGATCTTTTTGAAATCTTCGTCGGATAACTTGCCGTTTGTAGCAAAAATACTTTCAGGCAGCGTGATTTTGCCGATATTTTGTAAAAGTCCCGCGTAATATATCAAATCTGTTGTTTTTTCGTTTAAACCTAATTGTTTGCAGATTTTTCTTGCAAGATTTGCGGTATTTTGTGAGTGAGAGACTTTATAGCCGCCTTTTGTATCAACGGCATGCGCAAGGTTTTCCACAAAAACCTGCTGATAATCGCATAAATCACCGATTAAGGCCGTTAATTCAGCTCTCATATGCTGCAAATCCTGAATTGCAGAATTAGAATCTTCAATGAGTTTATTTGTTTCATCAATCTGGCTTTGCAGAGTTATTGAAGTCGCAAATAAGTTTGCGATGCTTTCAACAAGTTCTATAAACTCATCCTGCAAATTATCTGTTTTTAATTCAATTACACCTATGTTTTGAGAGGTACTGTGAATTGATATTGCAATTGAATTGTTATCTTGAATTGTGTCTTTAGTTAAATATGTTTTTGCAATAATGTTTTCTCCGTCGACATTGTAACCGGGAACTTGAAGTTCTGAGGAGGTTCCTGCAAGCACAAGCTGCATGTCGTATTCAGAAAGACCTTTAGTGAATTCTTTTGCAAGATAAATATTGCAGGTTTGTATATCAACCATTTGTGCAACTGATTTTGCAATAGAAGTTATAATTGCATAATCTTCTTTTGTATCAAAATTGAGAACGCAAAGAGTATTGTTAAGCGAATATATAGAAATAAGTTCCGTCAACTGATTTTTGAGACGCGATTTTTTTTCATCTTGGGAGTGTTCTCCGATTTTTTCGGCTAAATCTTTGGAAATTAGATGCTCTGATAAAAAGTCTCCCAAATTTAGTGCAAATATTTCTTCCAGCGGGTCATTTTCCATCAAGAATTCGGATTGGCTGAAAAGTGAAACGCCGTTTTTATTTTCATCATTTTTCATTAAGCTCATGCCTTCTCTACTTACTACCTTTTGTCATGTATTACGGCAAGGTATGATAAAAACTTTAATGAATTTTACAAAACTTCATACTTTAGTAGGGTAAAGATTATACTAAAGTTAGAAAAGTATGATTATTAAGAAATGTAAAAATGAGTTTTAATATGCCTGAAATTCAGTTATAATCTGCTGTATGGTATGGTATGGTATGGTATGTAGGCGTATTGTAAAGATTTTCACTCCCTTTGTCGATATAAATATAGCAAGGAAAGGGATTTTAAGCTATGGGGATGTCTGCATCACAAGCAAGATTTTTAAGTATAACTTCACGTTTGTCGGATAATGAACTTCAATCACAGACAATTACTACCGCTAAAATGTCGCTCGCAAATCGTACAACTGAAGCCAGTGCTACTTATATGGATGCGCTTAGTCAGACTCAGCTTTTGTTTTCTACATATGACGATAAAGGAAATAAAATACAGCAGCCTTTGACCGGGACTTGTCTTACTCAATACGCACCTTTGAAAAATCAGTACGGACTTGTAAATAACAAGGGCCAAATTCTGGTAAGTGAACTTGATGCAGAAAATTATAAAAATAGCGCAAATATCGGTGAATTTCTTACTAAATACGGATTTTCCAATTCTTTTACTGAGGAAACCCACACCGTCATTGACGAAGGTGAATACATGACTTCTGAGCAGTATAAAGAATGGAAAATCAAATATGACGCTTATAAAAAAGAGCTGGAAGACTGGCAAGGGAGAGAGCCGTTACAAAAGGATTATCAAAAAGAAATCATAACCCCGGGTTATAAATTGCCCTACCCGAATGAAGGCGATTACATGATTGACGATCCTAATTTTGACCCAGGTTCAAGTGACGCAGAAGTATGGTCACTTTATGAGGCGTTTATGACAAGTACTGCTGGTGGCTGCTTCACTTGTTCTTCAAATCCTGCGTCTAGCGAGTATAATAAAGTCCGACATTTTAACCATACTCTTGCACACATGCTAGTTGGCGGTTATAATGACGTTTGGCAAGGAAATTTATGGTGGAATAAACCAGGCGGCGGAATTAACAGCACTGAGGGTGATGGTGCGCTTATGGCAAAAATCGCCGAGGCACTTGTTGGAAAGACTTGCTGCGGTACGTCTTCCTGTAATGGGCAGCATTCTCATGAATGGTTTGGTAACAATGTTAATTTAGACTGCGGTGGTATTTCTTGTGATGGCAATGAGCTTATTACGGATAAAATTAAAAAACTTATGGAAGATATTGCAGCTTATGCCGGCGGAGATTATGGTAAAGTCGGTGATGACTCTGATCCGGAATGGATATCAATAAAACAAAGATATTATCATTTAATTGAACATGATTTACAGGGTGTTTTAGCAGATATTACAATTCCAAAAGATCCTCCGCAAATTTTAGATGAAGAGGCTTATAAGAAAGCTCTTGAAGAATATGAAAACAGTTATTATGAAACGATAACTTATGAACCGAATGTTCAAGCTTATGAAGAAGCCCACAAAGCTTGGGAGGAGGAAGGTAAACTGATTCAAGAACCAGTTGAAGATAAAACACATTTTGAACAAACCATAACAACAATTCATGTTGATGCAGAAAGCGATGAAGGCCAATGGTACATAAACCTCTGGCATCGTATGAATGGCCCCAGCAATTATAAAACAACAATAGCCGGTGTGGATAATGGAATTCATGACCCCGACAATGACGGCACAGTAACCGGCGACAACGTAACTTCTCCAACAAATGGCGTTACAGAAAATGGTGAAGTCCTATGGAAAGTTCTGGAGGATGGTCTCATGAATAGTTCGGACTGGCTGAAATATGCTCTTGAAAAGGGACTTGTGACTATAGAACGTGTTGACTTTACAGATCCTACAGAATATGGTACAGGTCTTGAAAACGAAAATTATACCTGGACTTCATTAATTTATACAAATATTGTAGACATAACCGAAGAACAAAACGAAGCGGCTATCACCAAAGCCGAAGTCGAATA
>QAMI01000038.1:29635-61314 GCA_003150395.1 Candidatus Gastranaerophilales bacterium
CCGATTGCCCAGCTGAAAGCTGCTGTTGTGTCTTTTTTCTTATCAATTTGAGCGGTAGCAGCAACTGCAGGAACTTCAATAACTTTTGCAGCTTTTTGAAGCAGGTTATATTGACCCATTTTATCGTCAACATTGTTGAAGGATTTTAAGCGGTCAAGATTATTTTGTAATTCAGCGTTTTCCTCGTTTAAAGTTGTAATCTGGCGTCTAAGTTTATTCAAAGAAACCTCGCTTGTCATGGCAAAATAATAACTGACAAATGCTGTCAGAATAAGAAGGGTTAACAACCCGCTTAAAGTTTTGTTGATTCTTCTGATTGCCATTTCTTTTACCAGATTTTCTTTGTCGTAATAAAAAGGTCCTTCTATTACCGGTGCTTGAGTTATCGGACTTTCAGTATAATCCGTTTGTGTATAAGAATAATTAAACTCTTCCTGTCTTACTCTTGCTGTATTCAACTTTAACTTCCCCAATGTTGCCACAGAATGTGAAAAATCTTTTTACTTAATTAATACACTTTGCAATTCTTAATTTCGCACTTCTGGAGGGCGGATTTTCTTTAATCTCCTCTTCACTCGCAATTATAGGTTTTTTGTTAACCAGTTCCAACCTTGGCGGAGGACACTTACAAATCATTTGATTAGGTTCACAATGGCACTTTTGCGAATGATACCTGAATAAGTTTTTCACTAACCTGTCTTCAAGAGAATGAAAACTTATTACACTTATTATAGCACCAACTTCCAATAAATCCAACACATCATTCAGAGTATTTTTTACATTTGTTAACTCTTGGTTAACCTCAATTCTTATTGCCTGAAATACCCGTGTTGCCGGATGAATTGACGATTTTACCCGGGGAGTGCAGTTAAGTATTAAATTGGCTAATTCTGTTGTTGTTTCAAGCTTTTTGACTTTTCTTGCTTCTACAATTTTTTTTGCAATTCTTTTTGAAAATCTTTCTTCGCCGTATTCTGAAAAAATTCGTACTAAATCAGCTTCGGAGTATGAATTTACAACATCATATGCCGAAAATTCCGCATCCTGATTGAAACGCATGTCTAACGGTGCTTCTTTTGAAAACGAAAACCCCCGTTCGGCTTTGTTAAACTGGTGATAACTTGCACCCAAATCAAACAAGACACCGCCGGTTATCTTATGTATTCCAAGGTTTGCAAGTGTCTGTTTGATAGTCGTATAGGAGGATTTGACTATTGTTACATTTTTGTAATCTTTTAAGCGCGAGGAAGCGGCTTGAATTGCATCTTCATCAATATCAAAAGAAATTAACCTTCCATCAGGCTGAATTCTTTGTAAGATTAACTCACTGTGGCCGCCGCCTCCGAGCGTGCAATCAATATAAATTTTGCCGCTTTTGCAGTTTAATGCGTCGACTGCTTCATGCTTCATTACTGTATAATGCTTAAATTCCATATAAGAATTTTAGCATGCTTATACTAATAAATAAAGCCGTCAAGACCATACATGTCGATTACTTCCAAAAATTTGTCATTTGTGTAATACAAAACATTGGTTTCATCATCAGGATCAATTACCTGAATAATTTTGCTTTCTACTCCTCTGCGGATTAAAAAATCAACCAGCATAAGGAAGGTAAGATTGTTTTGTACATCTTCCGGTGTGAAAAATTCCAATACTTCTGCGTAACTCTTTTTTTCGAATGCTCTTTGTGCAACTGCCATTAGAAAACTCCTTTAATTGTCCGGTTATGTTTTTATACTCCCAAGTTTAGTGCCGGACTCGTGCAACCCATTAATATATATAAGCATTACGGAAACTCCGTCAAAATTCTTTAAAATTTGACGGAGTTTTGTTACATAAATTTACAAATTACTATGATTGTAGTTTTATTTTTATTTTATTGCTTTCATTGCGGAATTTACGCGGTGGAAAGTTTTGTCTTTGCCGATAATCGCAAGGATTGCTGTCATATCAGCACCGCAAATTCTTCCTGTCACAGCAGCGCGTATTGCCCACATTGTAACTTTTGGCTTAACGCCTTTTTCTTTATAATATGCTCTGAAAGCTTCCAGTTTTTCATGAAGATTTTCTTCAGTCCATTCCCAGTCTTTTGCCTGCTCTGTGAAAGTCTTCAAAACCTCCTGCGAAACTTCTGTTTCTAGAGTTTCTTTTGCTTTTTCGTCAATTTCAACGTCTTCGCCGAAGAAATACGGAACAGCATCTGTGATATCTGAAAGCAGAGTCAATGGTTCATAAGTTATTTCAACCATTCTCGTATATTGGGCGTCAGTAAGTTCATTAAGATTGTATTTTGTAAGATAAGGTTTCAATCTTTCTTTCAATTCTGGTATTGAAAGCATTTTAATGTAATGGCTGTTCATCCAGTTAAGTTTGTCATATTCAAAAATTGAGTTTGATGATGAAATTTCATTAATTCTAAAATCCTGTGCTATTTCATCAACAGTTTTAATTTCCTGACCATCTGAAGGCGACCAGCCGAGAAGTGCAACAAAGTTAATCAGTGCATCCGTCAAATAACCTTTTTCAACAAATTCTGAAACTGCAGTTGCGCCATGGCGTTTTGAAAGCTTGCTTCTGTCAGGTGCCAGAATCATTCCCAAATGCCCAAATTTCGGAACTTCGGCTCCAAGAGCTTCAAATATTAAAATTTGTTTGAAAGTATTTGAAATATGGTCTTCTCCGCGAATTACGTGAGAAATTTTCATTAACATATCATCAATTACAACCGCGAAGTTGTATGTCGGAGTCCCGTTTGATTTTAAGATTACAAAATCGCCCAAAAGGTTAGTGTCAACATGAAGTTCGCCTTTTACCATGTCATTGAACGTGAGCATTGATGTTTCGTGGAAAGCTTTTTGAGCTTTTGCGATGTTAAATCTGATAGCGGGCTTTCTGCCTTCTGCGCGGAGTTTTGCTTTTTCATCTTCTGTTAAATTTTCGCATTTTCTTGTGTAAACATAAGGTTTTTTGTTTTTTGAAGCTTCTTCTTTTTCAGCTTCAAGTTCTTCAGGTGTGCAGAAGCATTCATAAGCAAAACCTTTGTCAAGTAGTTCTTGAACATATTTTGGATAAATATCAAATCTTTCGGATTGAGTGTAAGGACCGTAAGGACCGCCTACATCCGGGCCTTCATCCCAGTTTAATCCCAAAGCTTTCAAGCTGTCAAAAATATTGTCAATATATTCCTGGCTTGTGCGTTCAGCATCTGTATCTTCAATTCTCAGTACAAATTTCCCGTTATTTTTCTTTGCAAACAAATAGTTAAATAAAGCTGTTCTTGCCGTTCCGATGTGCAAATTTCCGCTCGGAGAGGGCGCAATTCTGACTCTTACATCTTCCATTGTAAACCTCGATTTCTTTTATATTTCGCAACTATAATCGTATCACGCGGAAAATTTAATTTCAAGGAGTGAGTAAGCCTGAGACGCGAAAAGTCTGCTGCTATGTATATATTTGGCTATTGCAAAGTTTATATTTGCATTCGTGTAGTAACGCGGTGTGCTGGTGAGCGCACCCTGTTTTTAAAATTTTACTCTAGTATGTACATAGGTGAACAACCCCAGCCGGTTCCATTTCTACAATCTTCCTGGTAGTTACTTCGCGTAAGCTCTACTGAATAAATTCCGCCTACGCAGCCATTTGGTCTGACGATTGGGTCGTTTCCATCTCGGAAAAAGTTTGGCATGCTTGAATTTTCAGGTAATATAAAATAAAATATATCCCTTCCAACAGTATTAGGATTCTTGTAACCATTTACATCAACAAAAACATATCTTGAGCAGTTAAAATTAATAAGCGCTCCGTCTGCAAGTCTGAATGTCATCCACCAATATCCTGAATTGCTATGCATTGGTGTTTTTTTTGCGTCAAACCATTTTTCATTATTATGCCATTTGATATTTCCAGTTTTGTTTAAATGATATTCAAAGCTGTCTCCTGGAGTCATTGCGAGGATTTCATCACATTTAAGTCCTGATTGCGGAGCTTTAAGTTTTTTGCCGATTTGGCAAACATATTGAGTCATATCCTTCCAATCATCGAATTGAATTTCTTCACCACGCTCAAGATAAACCATCTGGAAAGCCTGTGAAATTATCGAATATTGTTTTTTGAACATTGCACGAAATTGTCGGTCGCGTGCGTTGTTTATTACTGTCGGCAGTGTCATTGCTGCAACAATTCCTATTATGCCCAGTGTTATCAGGACTTCTGCCAACGTGAATGCCTTTTTGGTCATAACTACCTCCTTCGATAAAAGCTTATCATATTGCACTTGTATTTACAAGTGTAATTTACACTTAAAAATATATATAAAAATATGATGTATGATAACAGGTGTAAAATATTATAAAATATATTTATGTTTAAAGTTGAAAAAGACGAAATGGTTAATAAAACATTCAGGCTTCCTTTAAAGCTTGTTGAAAAACTTTATGCAGTCGCCCAAAATCAGGGAGTATCCTTGAATAATCTTGTTAGACAGTGCTGTGAATATGCTCTGGATAATCTTGATACTGATAAATAATAGTTTCTGCTTAATAATTTGACTGTATTTCTTAAAGGAGTACAATACAATTATGAAAAAAGCTGGTTTTTTGTTGGCATTTTTTATATTTTTAGGACTGCCGGTTTTGGGTGAAGAAACTAAGCCTGCTGCTGAAGAAAAACTTCCAAGTATTTTTATCTGGGCAATCCCCGAGGACGAAGACGGCTCTGTAACTACTGAAAAGCAAGAAAAAAAATCTAAAAAAAATGAAGAAACAAAAGAAGATGATGTAATTGAGCTTATGCCCGAAGAAGAACCGATTGTTTTAAAGACAACCACCCTTAAAGGTTATGCAGAATATGTCGAAGATGCTGAAGATATTTTATACATGGACGATCATACTAAATTTGTGTTAAATATAAAAACTCCTGAACAAATGGCTTCACAGCAGTTTTCTGATACTAAAAAAATCGTTCCAGATATGAAAAATATCTATTCAATTTCAAAATTTAAAGGTGAAGAATACAGCGTTTCTCCGGCCAGCAGAGACATTGTATTTAAGGATGGTAACTGGTCTTTGGGAACTTCGTTCGATGCTGAAACCACAAGTCTTACGCAGTTGGAAAATACAACAAGTCTTTTTGCAAAATATGAAAATAAACATTTTGCTCTGAGTTCAAAATACAAAAAAAACAATATGACAGTAACTCAAATTCAAACCGATAATTTCAGCGTTATTCCGGAATTGAAATTTAATGATATTTTTGCCATTCAGGATGTTCTTTCAACGGATATTACACGTAACAGACGCTCAAGTGAGCTTGTTTTCTCGATTAACCCGCTCGGTAAGAAAGATATTGACCGAATGCGTTTTAATGTCGGAGCAAAGCATACTTATGATGTAAATTCAGGTAACTCTTGGTCTCAATTGGAATTTACTACAAAATTTAAATTGTAAATTTATTAAAACATTATTGTCTGCAAAGCTTATTTTGTTTATAATATAAACAAGCTTAAAATAAGTGAGGTATGTGTGACGGCTGATTATACACAAAATCAGAACACTAATCAGGAGCAGGCGGCAGGTGTAAATGCCCGGGAGCCAAAAGATGCCTCTGCAAAATTAAAGCACAAAAGCCGAGTTCAGAAAGTTAAAAAAGGGTTTTACTATTCATTTTTAACTCTTGTATTGTTGTTCTGTCTTATTCAGGTTGGGTTTGGTGCAATTTTGAATATTTCTAAAACAATTTCATATAAAGCTAAAATTAAAACGCTTGAAAAAGTGCGCGATGAAGCTGAAGCCCGCAATCAGGACTTAAAATACGATATTAAACAGTTTTCGACAACGGCTTCATTGGAAGGCATTGCCAGAAATAATCTTAAAATGGCCGGTGAAGACGAAGTTCTTGTAATCATTAATAAAGATACTAAAGACACCGGTAAAACCAAAAAGAAAAAGTAATCAGGGGAAATATGCAGGATAGAGAAGTTTTAGATTATATAAAACGGGCTTTCGAATTGAAATCGCAAGGCTGTTACAAGCAAGCTATTGAAATGCTTTACAAAACACTTGAGTCTGATGTTGATAATATTGAAATTTTATATCAGCTCGGTGATTTATATTTTCAGCTGCACAATTACGTGCGTGCAAAAAAATATCTAGAAAAAGTTTTAGCTATTAACCCTTCGCATGTTGAAGCTTACAAACTTATGAAGGAAATTTTCTTTCGCGAAAATAATTTGAAAGATGCAAAAACAATGGCTGAAAAAATATACACAATTGAAGGTTCTTCAAAAAATCTTGCCGATTTAGTGCGGATTTTAGGGCTGCAAAAGGATTATGATGAAATTGAGAAATATATCTCATCAAAACCTGTTGATGAAATTGTTTTAATTGAATATGCAAATATTTGTTATTCTCTTGGCAACTTGGAGAAGGCTGTTGAAATTTTATCTGAGATAAAAAGTGATTGTGATACGGCCGAAATTCTTAAAGGCAAGATTTACTTTGACAAAAATGATATGCAAAAATCCCGCGAAATTTTCCAAAAGCTAGAGCGAGTGACTGAAAGTGATGAAGTCATGAATTATTTGGGACTTTTTGCAATGGAGGATGAAAGATTTACTGATGCTGTCAAATATTTTTCAAAAGCCTCATCTATCAATCAAAACAAATCCGTGTATTTTTATAATCTTGCAAACGCTTATTTTTTTAACGGCTGGCTTGAAGAAGCCGCCTCTGCATACAAAAAAGCAATAGGGCTTGAACCGGAAAATGCAGATTACAGATATTCGCTCTGTTATCTTTATTACAGAGAAAAAGATTTTGAAAAAGCACAAAAAGAAGCCGGTTTTATTCTGGAGCATAATCCGGAACATTTGCAGACAAGAGTTCTGGATGCGCTTTTGAAATACCAGAATAAAGATTTTCTTGGCTCGAAAATAATTCTTGAGGATTGTCTGAAAAAATCTCCGGAGGATGGTTTTACAAAGTCAGCTCTTGCGGCCGTTTACTCTGAACTTATGATTTTTGATAGAGCCGAAAAAATTCTTGAAGATTTGGTCAAAGACTTTCCGCAAAACCTTTCATATAAATGCGAGTTTGCAAAAGTATATATAAAAGAAAAAAAATATGATAAAGCTCTTTCCATTATCAACGAGATTTTGGACGAAAATGAGAACTTTCTGGAAGCTTATATTCTTGGCGCGCAAACCGCATACCTCAAAGGTGATTTGGAGAAAATAAAAGATTATTCACAAAACGCAATTGCGCTTGATATAAACTGTTCTGAAGGTTACTGCTATCTTTCTCTTGCAAGAGCCAAAGAAGGTGATTTTGAGGAAGCAGTTGAGTGTATGAAGCGTGCAATTTTTTACGATGTCAACAATCCGAAATATTATGCTGAAATGAGTCGCCTCTACAGAGAAAAAGGTGACAACAAAAATGCTTTTGAATACATTAAAGAAGCCGAAATTCTTGATGTAAACAATGAAGAATATAAACTTATTTATAAAGAGCTTGCTGCACTAAACAGAAAAGCTTAATCTGAAAATTTTTTTCGGATTGATTAAAAAAAATTTGTCCTTAAAAATATATGATATATACTGTTAAGCATGTAGTAATTCGGAGGAGAATAGCGGATATGATGAATGTAAGAAGATTTATGAAATTAATGCTGGTGATAACAGCGTTTTCTATGTCGATACCGGCGCATGCTTTCGGTAAAAAAGAGGAGATTGTAATCCCTCAGAATTACCCTGAAAAATATGATGCGGAATATGTAAAAAGAATAAAACCGCTTTATAAAGACGTAAGCGAAGACCATATTTTTCATGTAGCGCTTGACATGCTGAAAAATACGAACGGCGAATTTTCAAGACGTGCAATTTTAGGCAGTAACTTATCGCAAAAACCGGTCAGAGTGATGTTTAAGGATTTGAGTACAATAAATCCCGGTTATGCAGATTTTGATGCCTTAGGTTGGAAAAAAGGTGGACGACTCTATATATTTATCAATCCAAAACATAAAGATGCTCCTCCTGGCGCAATTGCAGCCCTTTTGTCGCATGAAGCGCTTCACCAGGATGAGTACAACTCAATTGCAGAAGAAACTTATGCTTGGACTATGGAGGCCTCTGTCTGGTGCGAAATCCTTGATATGTATCCCGAAAGCAATGAAAATCTTAGCCCACTGGTGAACCGCGAAAATACCTTAAAAAAACTTTTTGAAAAGGGCAACTATTCTAACAAATACATACGTAAAACAGTTCAGTCAAATGAAGGTTACAAAGGACTTCCGGCAACTTCTCCGGGCTTTGAAGATTTGTAAATTTTATAATATCTTATACGACTAATTATAAAGTATATTGATTAAAAAAATGACTTGATGTTAAATAATCGTATGAAAAGAAATCAGGTAATTTTATTCATAATCACGGTACTTTGCTTATTCGTTCTGAACAAATTTGTCATGAATGTGAATAACAATTTTTCCATTACTGACACGACTGAACTTGTAAACCATGAGCACGTTTCAAGCCAAAAACTTTTTGATAATGTTTGGAGTGCCGTCAAAAATAATTACTATGACCCTTCAATGAATCATCAATCATGGAGCAGGTGGAAAGAGCATTATCACGGCAAAATTAAAACCGATGAAGATGCAAAGGTTGCAATAGACACAATGCTTGCAAGCCTTGACGACCCTTATTCAAGATACATGGACAAAGCTGAATACAACGACCAAAATACTTCTTTAAATTCAAAAATAACCGGTATCGGCGTGAACATTGCTTCTGTTTCCGGCAAAGTCCAGATAATCAATGTTATGGACGGCACACCCGCGCAGGCTGCAAATCTGCAGGCAGGCGACATAATTCTTGATATCAACGGTAAAGAAGTAAATGGTCTTCCGCTTTCAGACGTTGCAAATCTTGTCAGAGGACCTGAAAATACAATTGTTCAGCTTACAATCCTGCGCAATAAAGACAAATTTATAAAAAAAGTTTCACGTAAAGAAATCAAAATTAAAACAGTAAAAAGTTCTGTTGATAAAAATATCGGGTATATTCAAATTTCAAGCTTTTTGGGCACAACAACCCCGAATGAATTCATGGACGCGGTTGAAAAAACAAAAGAAACCCAGGGGCTTATTCTTGACCTTCGCGGCAACACCGGCGGACTTCTTCCGAATGCGATATTTATTGCAAACCTGTTTATTCCGGACGGAAATATTGTAAGTATTGTCGGTCGCGACAACTACAGATTTGACATCTACGCACAGGATACTGAATTCGAAATCAACAAGCCGATGATAGTTCTTGTTGACGGCGCTTCTGCAAGCGCAAGCGAAATTCTCTCAGGCGCTCTCAAAGATTACAAGCGTGCAAAACTTCTGGGCACAAAAACCTTTGGCAAAGGTATGGTTCAAAAGATAATGCCGCAGCCAAACGAAACCGGGCTAAATTTAACAATTGCAAAATATTTAACTCCAAGCGGTTCTGATATTAATAAAAAAGGAATTTCGCCTGATATCGAAGTTAAACTTACAGCAGATGATGTTAAAAACAGAAAAGATATTCAACTTGAAACTGCTAAAAAAATACTTTCACAAATGATACAACAAGAGTCAACAACAGCTCTCAAAAAATAATTCTCTTGCATAAAAAACTGCAATCTGTTAAAATACTTTTGTAACAGTTACGAAAGGAGCAGATATGTCTAAAATTGTTGATATTGTTGCATTTTGCGGGGGGGGGGGCACCCGAAAATAAGCTCCTTTAGAGCAAAGAAAATAAATCTTTGTCAATATGTTATTAAACCCGCCTTTACTTTGTCAGAAACCTTGATAACCCTTGCTGTAATAGGAATTGTAGCAGCAATGACACTGCCTTCATTAGTAGGCCGATATCAGGAGAAAGTTACTGTAAATAAACTTAAACAAACTTATTCTCTATTATCTCAGGCATTTGAACAGGCTATTAATGAAGAAGGACCTGTTGAAAACTGGTGTAATATTAATGGCGGCAGTGAGACATATAATGATTGTTCTGTTAAAATGACAAATATTCTTGGACGTTATGTTAAAAAACTTCGCGATTGCTATGATTTCTCTAAAGATAAAAATATTTGTTTGTCAAAGTCATATTTAAATCGTTATTCCAGCTCTACGTGGAACCCTAGCTCTGATTGGTTAGGATTTGTAATGACAAATGGAGTTGCTGTTGCGGTAACTTCAATCAATGGCGATCGCAATCGAAGTACGTGGTGTGCAGCTTCTTTGGCAAATACTCGTCATATGAATAGATATACTGGTAATTGCGGCAGTATATATGTTGATTTGAATTCTGTAGGCAGACCAAATATTAGTGATAGAGATTTGTTTGCATTCAGTATTTACAAAGATGGAATAACGCCTTTTGGTAAAGCTAACGATACAGTTTGGGTGGATTCTTTTGATCTATGTATAGGTAAAAAAATAGATGCGGCATATCCTGGCAGATGCGCGGCATGGGTCATTGTGAACGAAAATATGGACTATCTCCATTGTAGTGACTTATCCTGGAGCGGAAAAAGTAAGTGTAGTAAATAATTGTCATGATTATGATACATTGAGCTAATTCACTAATTTAAGACTCTATTTATCGCATTGTCAGCCAGAAGTTACTTATCTTTAAAAAAGTTCCTTTTTTCATACGCTCTCCTGTCAATCACAAGACCGCACTTTGAACAGGCAAAAGTTTCTTTTGAACTGTCAATCGGAAGAAAAATATGCTCACAGGATTCGCTTTCATCTTGCATGTCAAATGTTTCGTTAAGCGGGTCTTTGGAGCGTTCGCCTTCGTATTTTTCAATCAAATCTTCAACTTTGTTTTTTTGTAGATATTTCACTAAAAGTTCAAAAATATACATCTTTTACAAATGAAATCTTCCGGGCAAAAGTTCGTTAATATTACGTGTGATAAGACTATCTGAGCCTTTTGTTATAACGTCAATTCCTTCTTCCCCGCAAAATTCTGAAATAACCTGCCGGCATGCGCCGCAAGGAAAACAGTCTTCCATGTTTGGTGAAAAAATTGCAATTGCTTTAATCTGTTTTTCTCCGTTTGCAATGGCATTTCCAATGGCGTTTCTTTCAGCGCAAATTGTTAAACCGAAACTTGAATTTTCAAAATTGCAGCCGTAATAATAATTTCCGCTTTCACCTAAAACACAGGCCCCTACTGCAAAATGCGAATATGGTGAATATGAATTTTTTGAGGCTTCTATTGCTTTATCCATTAAAAATTGATAGTCCATCAAACTCTCCTGTTTTTAATCTATCTTAATTTATTAAGGCAGAAAAATAATCCATTACTTGTATGAGAAATTTATGTGTTACAATAAAATTATGAAAAATATATTTAAGGTTTTACTTGCAGTTATTTTATTTGTTCCGTTGAAGGCATCAGCCATAACTTTTAATGTGCTTGTTCTTCCGGCTGACATTCTTAATGTCTGTAATAATTATTATTGCTATGACGAAGTTTCAAATATTGTTGCAGAAGATGTTATTGAAAATTTTTCAGCCTCAAATGCAATTCAGGCACCATCACTGGATTTGGTAAGAGCAAAACTAAACTCAAATCCTGCCCTGAAATCAACAACGGTAAATACTCTTAGAAAATATAACAAAGCCGGCAATCTTGATATGGCCGCAATAAAAAATATTTCAAATGAATTTTCGGCAAAGTCAGTTCTTTTAATTTCCAGTTCTGCAATGACACGTAAAAGTAATTTAAGACGCAGTGTTTGGGAAGTCCTTGACCTGGCCAGCGGTTTTAATATAGTTTATCCGTTTGAACTTGAAACTAATGCGGTTTTAATTGACACCGTAAATGGTCTTGTAATGTGGAGCGGAAATTTCACCAAAAAGCTGGGCAACAATAACAATGAATTCCAGGCCAAATCACCTTCACAGGCTTCTGCAAAACTTGAGCAAATGCGTTTATACAGCAAAGCTATTGCCGCAAAAAGTATTTCACAAAATGTAACGCTAAGATTTTTTCCGAAAACTTCAAATCCTGTAGTTTCTCCCAAAAGTATGGAGAACGCTTCTCCAAGTGCTTTCTTTAGAATGAATACGCCTATTCCCGGAATTGATATGAGAAATCCGGATATAAAAGGCGCAAACGAAAGTGATTTTGGGGAAATTATCTATGGACTTTGAAGATTGTTTATTGAGCCTGGTTTTTGTAAATTTTTGAACTTTGAGCTTTGCTTTTGCGGACTGTTTTGTACCTGCGCACTGTTGTTAGGGTTTTCTGGAAATGCTAGCTGTGATGGCGGATTATCTAATTTGTCCATAACTCCGGCACCTGATGACTTGGGAATTTCCCGTTGCATTTCAACCTGACTCGGGGTGGTTGCAGCAACTTCTTCTAACTCATCAAGCCTTGTTTTAGCATCAACAATTGCTAGCATTCCAACAACCAATATAGAAAATAATATAAGATATCGTTTCATAAAGTTCCTCCGTTTTGTCCATTATAAAACCCAAAGTTGTTTAATAAATTACTCTTTCGGGCAGGCTTTCTTTCTGTAAAATCTTTATATCTTGCATAAACTCAACTCTGATGATAAAATGTAGTTGTAAAACAATAGTAATTAAGAGGGACTTTTATGGCAAGATTAATTAGACCGACCTGGGCAATCAGATGCGTGCAATCAGGATGTAAAACTTTATTTGAAGTTGCAAAACTTGAAGACGGAAAACAGCAGGAAGTTGTTTGTCCGAATTGCGGTGAGCATTATGTTTATCCGATTGTCGGCGACAGCGATGAAGAAAAATAGAGAGTTCCTTAATATGCAAATTGTCATTCTGAGCCGATAGTGATGGAATTTTGGTTTCCGTTCTGGATGAGGCAGAGGCGAAGAATATGCAGGGAGTTTCTACATGAATTTTTATAATACTGAAAAGCGTTATAATCAATTCAGCGCATATTTAAAAGATAAATTCGGCGTTAAAGTTTATAAAATAACACTTGATGCCGGATTTTCGTGTCCAAACAGAGACGGAAAAATCTCAACCGGCGGCTGTATTTTTTGCGATGACGGCGGGAGTTTTTCTCAGGCGCATTCAAATCTGCTTTCAATAGAAGAGCAGGTGCAAACAGGTATAAAAAATCTTAGCGGGCGTTTCAAAGCTGAAAAATTCATGTCATATTTTCAAGCGTTTTCAAATACTTACAAGCCTGTTGCAGAACTGGAAAAAATCTATAAATCTTCGCTTTGTGATGAACGAATAGTTGGGCTTTCAATAGGGACACGCCCGGATTGTGTTGATGATGAAAAACTTAAGCTGATATCTTCTTTTACAAAGGATTATGAAACCTGGCTTGAATACGGTCTTCAGTCAATTCATGACAAAACCTTGGAACGCATAAACCGCGGGCATGATTTTGATTGTTTTTTGAAAGCTTACGAAAAAACAAAAGAAAATAATATAAAAGTTTGTGTTCATGTTATTTTCGGCCTTTGGGAAAGTCATGACGAAATTATGCAGACTGCACAAAAGCTTGCAGAGTTAAAAGTTGACGGGGTAAAAATTCATATGCTCTGTGCGCTTGAAAATACAAAACTTGCGAACTTGTACAGAGCCGGAGAAATTGATTTTATGAACGAAGATGAATATGTTCAAACCGTTTGCGACTTTTTGGAATATCTTCGTCCTGACACGACAATTCACAGACTTGCGGGCAACGGCTTCAGCAAAACCTTAATTGAACCGCAGTGGCTTGGCAAAAAATTCGACTGCCTCAATAAGATTGATCGAGAATTTGAAAAACGCAATTCTTATCAAGGTTGTAAAACTTCATAAAAAGTTTACAAAAATTGTAAAATATGAGATAATTTATTTTGAAAATGGTTTGTAAATTTTTATTAAAATAATGCGGAATTACCCGCAAAAAAAGTTTTTTACTTCTTTTAATCTATTGGCAAAAGCCTATATATAGAAATGGAGAAAATATGTTAACAATTCATTCTGGTATCAATCAAAATTATCAACTTAATCCTGCATTTTGTAAGCGTAATAATGCGTCCCACCGCCGCGAGCAGGATGAGAGAAATATGTCAGAAATTGACAAATTAAAAGCGCAATATGAAGAAGAACGTGAAGAATGGGTTGAGCAAAAACAAACTTTTGAAGAAATGATTCGCGACAAAGAGGCGAATCTTCCAAAACCTTTAAAAACTACAATGAAAGGCGGCGCTGTTCTTGCAGCATGTGTTCTTGGTGGTATGGCGACCGGCTATAGTGCAAGATACATAATGGATGCCTTCAAAAAAATGTACAAAACAAAACAAATCCAGTCTCTTGTTAAAGGTATTAAAAACCATATTTCCACCCCGATTGCAAACGGTTTCAAAGCTGTTAAAAAGTTCGCGTCAAATCAGCTGGCAAAACTTAAGAAAACCGATTCTTATAAAAACAGCACGGCTAAACTTGAAAAGAAATACAATGCATTTAAAGATTCTAAATTTGCCCAAACACTCAATAGTTATGGACAAAAAATCGCAGATAACAAATATGTCAAAAAATTTACAGGTGCAATTGATACCGTATTTAGCGGAATCGGTAACGGTGTTGTAAATGTATATAACAAACTTGCAAAAGTAAATTATAAAAATGCAGCGGCTGACACTCTTGGTGTTGCAGGCGGTATTTCAACAGGCGCAGTCACTTTGATGGATGAAGTCAAGAAACCGAAAGATAATGATAACGATGACACTCAAGAACGTTATATTGAGGAGGAAATATAATGCATATTTCTTCAATTTCATTCACTGCCAATGAACGAAATCGTCAAGCAGAAATTGAAAATAAGAAGAAAAAAGTCGGCGAAGCTGCAGTCGGCACAAGCGCGGTTGCCGCTGCAGGAAATAAAGCCGGATTTAAAATGTTCAAATCAACAAAAAAAATGGGTTATTTATCTCAGGAAGTTGTTGATAATATCAAACTTGCAAACAAACCTATAAAAGAAACCAAATCTTTATTGGGAAAATTTGGAAAAATGGCAAAAGGTTTTGCAGACGGCATTACAAACTGGGTTCAAAAGGCTCCTGTTATCGGCAAAGTCGTAAAAAGTAAATTATTCCTTGGAACAGCCTCTTTCTTAGGTTTTGGACTTGCGGTGCTTACTTTGCTTACCGGCTTGACAAATATTGTGAAGGCCTCCACAACAGCTTACAGCGACCATATTGAAAAATCGAAATTTTTAAATTCGTTAGACGAACAAGACAATGATTAGTAGTTGCAGAGCCAATACAATTCTGTGCTCAGAAAATGTGAGATTAAGAAAATATTTCTGCAATGTTGTGTGCTAAAATGACTAGGTTGGTTCTGACGGATTTTTTTCATAAAGTTATTGTCATTCTGAGCGTAAGCTATGAATCCTTTAGTAGTCTATCTCAAATTTCCTTCTGTTCAATCATTATTTGTCGCCAAGGGTAATCTGGTTTTATTTCCCAGCCATCGTGCTGAATAAGTCTTGCACACGCATGCCTTCTGTCTTTTGAGCTTTCGTTAGGATTATCATGATTTCCTTTAGCACATCTATCAAGCAATACTTCACGCTTTAATTTTTTATATGAGCATAAAGATGGTACAAATGTTCCATCTCCACATATGCTGAATAAAAATGAGGTTCTACCATCATATTTTTCAATACCACAATATTTAAATTCTGTGCAGTAAAAAAAGAAAACCCTGTTAGCAGTATCAGATTGGCTGATTGTATTTGGGCGATATGTTATAAAGCCTGAGCCGTCTTCTAATGCTACTTTTATATAATAAAAGCTATTATTCCCATTTTTCAAGTATTCGGTATGAATTATTTGTAAATGTTTTGCTAAATGTTCGTTAAACCAATCTTTGTATCTGTCGTCATCTGGCAGCCAATATTTGATATCTTCATTTAGAACTTCTTCTTGCATGATAGTTTGTTCCATTACGTTGTAAAATTTTTTTAATTTATTAGCCGTAACTATTTTTGCGTGATGTTCAATTATTGACGGAAATGTCATTGCGGCGATAATTCCGATTATGCCAAGTGTGACAAGAGTTTCCGCTAAAGTGAATGCATAGTTATTATTCTTGTAAAGCATTAGTGTCATATTTTATTCCTCATCTGTACATACATTTAATGGTTGTTTGTAATGTTATAAACTTTATAGCACATCTAATATGATATTGTCAATACAGATGTAAGGATAATGTATGGATAGAAAATTAATGCGTAACGGGAATGGGTGGGCACTTTGTCTGAATGCTACTATTCTAGATCTTTTGAAGGTTAATCCGAAAACTGATATGGTTGAATATACCATTGAACGCGATAAGCTTATAATTACCAAAAGTGACAAGAAACGTGAAGATGCGGTTGAAGATTAGCGATGTTATAAAATCTTTTTTCTGCTAAAATAAATTTATGAAAGATTTTACTTTAAGAGAAATCGTGACTGATGAAATTACTTCTGAACTTGAAAAAATCGGGTTTGAAAAGTCGTATCGCACACAAGCATCAGAAAAATTTAAATATAAAAATTTGAAAATTTATTCTCTTTCGCCGGCGCAGGCGAATATTTTGAAACAAACTGCATTGTCAGTAGGCGCGGATTGTGCAACTCACCGCGAAACAATAACAGCTAAGATTGATACAAGCGACTGCATTTTGGGTGGAAGTATTTCGCAATTAAAAAAGATTTCACAAAAACTTGCAAACCAGCCATTTGGCTTGAAGCTTCTAGGTGAAAAAATTTCCGGCATGGCGGAGTTTTCAAAAAAAACAAGCACAAAAATTGTCGGAATTCTAAATCTTACGCCAGATTCGTTTTCAGATGGCGGGGAGTTTTTGGACTATGACACAGCAAAAGAACATTTTAAATACATGGCAGATTGCGGGGCTGATATTATTGATATAGGAGCCGAGTCTACCAAACCTTACTCAACGCCGGTTTCGCCACAAGCCCAAATTAGTCGGCTAATTCCCATTTTGGAATTCGCGAAGTCAGAAAATCTGCAAATCCCCATTAGTATTGATACAAGAAGTGCAGAAGTTGCCGAACATTGCATAAAAGCCGGAGCATCAATAATAAACGATGTTTCCGGTTTTGATTTTGATAAAAAAATGCCGGATGTGATAGCTAAATACGGTGTAAAAATTATACTCCAGCATTCCAAAGGAACTCCTGAAAACATGCAGGAAAACCCTGTATATGAAAGTTTGATAGATGAAATTTACTTAAATTTAAAAGAAAAGGTAGATTTTGCGATTTCAAAAGGAATAGCATTCGAAAATATTATCGTTGACCCAGGAATAGGTTTTGGCAAAACTCGTGAAGATAATTTTGAGATTTTGAAGCGGATTGAGGAGTTTTACGGTCTTGGCTGCGAAGTTATGCTCGGGCTTTCTCGAAAATCGATGTTAAATATGCCCGATTCGCCTAACGATATGAAAGATATTTTTACGGTTGCGCTAAACACCCTTGCAATCGAGCGAAAAGTCGATTATCTAAGGGTGCATAATGTGCCGCTGCATAAAATATTGGTGACACTAAGAGGCAGCGTTGATTATTTATAAAAATATTTCATGTTATCATTTTGCAATATGTATCCGGAACACCCCCAGCCATTAGAGTTGCCATTGCAATCATCACTGCTATGCGGGATGATTCTGTCTTTTAAAATAAAAAATACAAAAAGATCTCTTCCTAAAGTATTAGGTTCTTTTTTTCCATTGATATCCAGCCAAATAAGTCCGCAAACATTTTGTGTGCCAGCATCTGTTGCATTACACTCAATGGGACTACTCACGCTGTCAGACCCAATGCTATTTCTAATCCATAAATAGCTCCCGTCATTAAGTATCATTTTGGAATACCTTTTACTTTTGTCATAGTCAGTATTATTAGTTGTACCTTTTAAATATTTGTATTTAGCGGCAATACAGCCTGATTCAAAACCGCAAAACTTAGCGATATGCAGATAGGGTTTAATGTAACTCACAAATTTGTCGCTTCTGGAAACATTGTCTTCGTCATATTCGACAAAACTCCAATCGTTTACGTAACCGTTATCCTTAATTGCAAATAAAAGAGCCTGGTTCATGACTGAATAGAATTTTTTAACTCTTGCTACCGTCACCCTTTCTTGGTGTTTATTGATAACAGTAGGAAGTGTCATCGCGGCGACAATACCTATAACGCCGAGTGTTACGAGCACTTCTGCTAATGTAAATCCTTGTTTCTTCATATGTAGATATCCTCCAAAGTTTAATTTATTTACATTATATGTCTTTAAAGCTAAGTTGTCAAGATGTTTAGCCTTATGAGTTATTAACCTAAAAAGCTAAGTGTCTCAAAATTATATAAATCGGAGGCAGTATGGACCCTAAAAAAATTCTTGGCAGAAAAATTCAAACATACCGTAAGTTAAGGCAAATTACTCAGGAAAAGCTTGCTGAAACTATTGGTATAGACACTATCAGCCTCAGTAAAATTGAAACAGGCAGGAATTATCCGACTGCTGAAAATTTGGCAAAGATTGCAGATGTCCTGGCTGTTGAATTGTATGAATTATTTATTGATGACCGCGCAAAATCTAATGAGGAACTCTTGAAAGAAATTTATTCCTCAATAGACAAAATTTCTCAAGATAACAAAAAACTCCATATTCTTTATTCAAATGTGAAGTCACTTTTATAATTTCTTGCCAGGCTTTTTTCTTGATGTAAAATATAAATATGTCAGACACGATTAAAATAAAAGGGGCAAAAGAGCATAATTTAAAGGATGTTTCACTTGAAATCCCAAAAAATGAACTTGTTGTATTTACAGGCGTTTCAGGGTCAGGCAAAAGTTCGCTTGCTTTTGATACGATTTTTGCTGAAGGCCAAAGACGTTATATCGAAAGTCTTTCAACATATGCGCGCCAGTTTTTGGGTCAGATGGATAAACCCGATGTTGAATATATCGACGGGCTTTCGCCGGCTATTTCAATTGACCAGAAATCCACAAGCAACAACCCTCGCTCAACTGTCGGAACCGTTACTGAAATTTATGATTATTTGAGGCTTCTCTATGCACGTGTCGGAACCCCGCATTGTCCGCATTGCGGCGAGGAAATTAAACCGCAGACTATTGACGAAATCGTAAACAGCATTATGAAACTTGGCGAAGGTACGAAAATCCAGATTTTAGCGCCAATTGTCCGCGGCAAGAAAGGCGAATACAGCACGCTTTTTGAAGAACTCAGACAGGAAGGCTTTGTGCGTGTAAAAGTCGACGGTGAGATTTATAACCTGGACGAGGACGAAATTGAACTTGCAAAAACAAAAAAACATGATATTTCAGTTGTTGTTGACAGAATTGTTGTTAAATCTGAAGCGCAGTCAAGAATTGCAGACAGCGTCGGAATTGCTTTACACAAAGCTGATGGAATTGCGATTTGTGATGTTGTGGGTGGAGTATCCGGACAAACCCTCACCCCCATCCCCTCCCCCAGTGGTAGAGTGGAGAAAAAAAATGAAAATTCCGAAATCGTGTTCAACGAAAAACTTGCGTGTCCGAATTGTAATATAAGTTTTGAAGAACTTGCACCGCGGATTTTTTCATTTAACAATCCATACGGTGCTTGCGAAAGATGTTCCGGAATTGGTGTGGACTATGAAATATCTCCGGATTTGGTAGTGCCTGACCGCACAAAATCAATTAATGACGGCGCGATTTATCCGTGGGACAAATCTTCAACTTCATATTATAAAGACATGCTTTCGGCAGTTTGTTCAAATTTCGGCATAAACCCGGATACACCGTTTGAAGACTTGCCAAAAGAACATCAAAATATAATTCTTTACGGTTCACCTGACATAATAAAGATGAAAATAAAAGGTTTTACGTCAAAACGCTACGAAACACGATATCACAGTTATCCGGGCGTTGTTCCGTACCTGATGAAAAAATACCATGAATCTGACGCGGATTACTGGCGCGAAGAAATTGAAAAATATATGGTCATGACTCCCTGCAAATCCTGCAAGGGCGCAAGATTAAAGCCGTTTCCGCTTGCAGTGACGATTAAAGGTAAAAATATTTATGAATTTACTTTGATGCCCATTGATGAAGAGTATGACTTTATTTCGGATTTATATTTGGAACTCAGCGAATACCATATTCAAATAGCAAAACAAATTTTAGATGAAATTCGTGCGCGGTTGAAATTCTTGAAAGATGTAGGGTTAAGTTATCTGAACCTTTCGCGTATGGCAGGAACACTTTCCGGCGGCGAAGCCCAGCGTATTCGGCTTGCAACCCAAATCGGAAGCGGACTTTCTGGTGTTTTGTATGTTTTGGATGAACCATCAATCGGGCTTCATCAGCGCGATAACGACAGATTGATTAAAACTCTTATCAAACTTCGCAACCTTGGCAATACATTGATTGTTGTTGAGCATGACGAGGAAACCATTAGAAATGCGGATTATCTGGTTGATATCGGCCCGCGGGCGGGTGTTTTGGGCGGCGAAGTCATTGCTTCCGGTTCAATTGACGACATAATTGCGGCTGAAAGGTCTATTACAGGAAAATATTTAAGCGGCGAACGTTTTATTCCAATTCCGGACAAAATCCGCGAAGGCAACGGAAAATTTTTATCAGTTAAAAATGCACATTTGAATAACTTGAAAAATATCAATATTGACATTCCGCTTGGTAAAATCGTTGTTTTAACCGGTGTTTCAGGTTCGGGCAAGTCTACATTGATGCAGGATTTGATTTATGAATATGCCGTTCATAAACTTCGCAAAAATAAACCAAAACCACAGGGCGTTGATGAGATTACAGGCTTTGAAAACATTGACAAAATTATTGACATTGACCAATCGCCAATTGGCAGAACTCCGCGTTCAAATCCTGCAACTTACACGGATTTGTTTACGCATATACGTGATTTATACGCGAAAACCAATGAGGCAAAACTCCGCGGTTACAAAGCAGGAAGGTTTAGTTTTAATGTAAAAGGCGGACGCTGTGAAGCTTGTAAGGGTGACGGTGTTAATAAAATTGAAATGAATTTCTTATCAGATGTTTATGTAAAATGTCCGATTTGCAAAGGCCAGCGTTACAATCGTGAAACTTTGGAAGTTAAATACAAAGGTAAAACAATCGCTGATGTTCTTGATATGAGTGTAAAAGAAGCTCTTGCATTTTTCGAAAATGTTCCATCTATCAAAAACAAACTTCAAACTCTAAACGATGTCGGACTTGATTATATAAAGCTCGGTCAAAGTGCAACAACGCTTTCTGGCGGCGAAGCCCAGCGAATTAAGCTTGCATCTGAACTTAACAAACGTGCAACCGGCAAAACTCTTTATCTTATGGATGAACCGTCGGTCGGGCTGCACTGGGCAGATTTGGACAAGCTTATTAAAATTATTCAAGCGCTTGCAGACCAGGGAAATACTATTTTAATTATTGAACATAATCTTGATTTGATAAAAGTTGCCGATTACATAATTGACCTTGGTCCCGAAGGCGGTAGCGGCGGCGGCCAAATCGTTGCTACAGGAACTCCAAAGCAGGTCGCAAAAGTTAAAAAATCTTACACTGGTCAGTATCTTAAACCGTTATTTTCTTGACACTTTCGAAAAATAATGATTTAATACTTTTGTGAGGTTGGTATGAAAAAATTTATTTTATCGTTATTTTTATTATTTATGTGTCAGGCAGCAGCTTTGGCAGCAACTATTAAAGTTCAGTCACAGTCAGATTTTACAACGGAAAATCCACCAGAAACGCTTACAGTGAAAGCTGTTACGGACTTAGTTCTGGATGACGGGTTTCTAATTATAAATGAAGGATATACCTTAAAAGGCGATATCGTTGATGTCTCAAGTCCAAAACGCCTGAAGCGTGATGCCTCATTTGCCTTTATTCTGAAAGAGTATACTGACAACAACGGTCAAACACATACGGTGGATTCACTGGTCAAAGGTAAGTTTACAACTAAATTCGACTACAAAAGTGCGGCTAAATCAGCCGCTTTGGGAGTCGGAAGTTATTTTGTAAAAGGGCTTTCCTCTGCATATGCAGCGGTTGAAGGCGCTGTTAAAAATGAAGAAGGTAACCGCTTTAAATCGGGTGCAATTTCACTTTATGAAAGCACTCCAATTTCATATGTTGAAAAAGGTGAAGATATTGTCATAAAAAAAGACCAAGTTTTTATTCTGAATTTTAAACTAAAAGATGAAAAAGATGAACCTAATTATGAATATACAGAACAGGAGCAGTCTGCAAAGGTACCTGTTTCTAAAGCTGATAAAGAAGACTCAAAAGATGCAATTAAACCTGTAAAATCAACGGAGAATGCTTCTTCTTCAGAAGCGGAAACTATTCAAAACCCGACTAAAAATGTGCAACCGGAAATAAAAGAATCTTTACCGGAAAAAACTACAGACAGTCCGGTTGCTGAACCGTCTAAACAAGCATCGAAAGAGCTTGGCACAACGCAAGAGTCTGTTTCACAAACAGAAGATTCAGTATCTGGAAAAGATAATGAAAATCAACAGCAGCAGAATCGCGAAGATCAAATAAATAAATCTGTAGCACCAAAAAATATTGAAGATCAACGGATTAATCATTCAACATCTGCCGAACATTTAGAAGAAGTGCTAAAGTCTACATATCCGACTTATACACCTGCAGAAATTCCTTCTGAATCTTTAGCGCCGCTTGAGCTTCCTTTTTCAAATTAAAGCTCGGCAACTGCTGACTTAAGTTTGCCTTCACCTTCAAACAAAATTTCTTTTTCGTTATTATTTTCGCAGAAAACAAGTTTTGTTTTATTTTTGCCATCATCAACAAAAGTTGTAATTTCTTTTATTTCCAGAGTCATCACAGTCCCTTTCTAACTTATGCATTATGATAACAAGTTCTGATTAGTTTTTCAACCATGAAATTATATTTTGTAAGGGTAATCCTTTTTAATCTCCCATCCGTCTATTTGTATTAGTCGTGCACAGGCTGCTCTATTAGTTTTACAAGCTTCCATAGCTTTTTCACGGGTGTTTGTTGACATATAACCTTTTGTTGAAAATTTTTCAGTTTCGTATAGTCTATAACCTTCACCCTGCGGGCAAATATAAAAATAAAATATATCTTCGCCTGACTGATTAGGTTTTTTGTCACCGTTTATATCAAAACGGAAATCAATACACGTTCCCTGTTTGATTTCTGAAGATGAACCATCGTATAAGTAAACTTTAGAATATTTGCTGGTTGTTGTACCATCATCGTTTTCTTTTGAATAGCCTTGAGTAACTTTGTAATATTTGATGTATTTAGCTAGATATCTGTTAAAAAAGTTGTAACAACTTGCACCTCCGACATTGTAATCATAAGACCCGTCATCAGCAGTATAGGGTGCCTTAATATCCCAGTATTTAATATCTCCATTTTCTAGTTCGCTCATCATGATTGCTTGGTTCATGATTGTGTAAAACTTCTTCAGGCGGGCTGATGCTTCCTGTTTTTTATACTTATTGATAAGTGTTGGAAGAGTCATAGCGATTACTACCCCCAGGATTCCAAGTGTTATCAGTACTTCTGATAAAGTAAAAGCTTTGTAATTTTTATGAAGGTTGTTCATCTGTCAGCTCCTTTTTGTTCAAATGTAAATACTAATATTTGAATATGATTAATAGTATTCATATATGAATATTATTATATTTGATTTTTTATATAATGTCAATATCGCTATAATTTTTGTATGAGTATTAAAACAAAAATTAAGATGCTTACAGCTTCACGTGGAATTACTCTTAAAAAGCTAGCTAATATGTTATCAGAGGTTACATCTGAAAATTATTCCTATAACAGTCTTCTTGGAAAACTAAACAGAGAAAGTTTATCATTGAAGGAAGCTGAGATAATTGCAAAAATTCTGGACTACAGAGTTGATTTTATTGATTTACATCGATGAAATGAGGTATTTACGATTTTTTGAAGATTTTCTGTTATACAACAAAAAAGAGAACTGATAAAATCAGTTCTCTTTTTTAATTGCTTTTTTATAAATTAGCCTTTTACCTGGCTCATTACTTCTTCGGCAAAGTTGTCCTGACGTTTTTCAAGACCTTCACCAAGAACATATCTTGAGAAAGCTTTGATTGTCAGTTTGCCTTCGATTAACTGTTCAATTGTAACATCAGGGTTTTTAACAAACGGCTGTTCAAGAAGAACTTTTGCTGCCATAAGTTTATTAACTCTGCCTTCAACAATTTTAGCTCTGATATTTTCAGGCTTTTTCTGCAAATCTTCTTTACCCATTTCAATTTCTGTTTCGTGATCGATTGCAGATTGCGGAATTTCTGCTCTTGAAAGGAATTCAGGAGCATTAGATGCAATATGAAGACAAATGTCATTCATCAATTCATCGTCTTTTTTATCTGTTTCAAGAAGAACGCCGATTTTGCCATTGTGAATGTAAGTTGCAACATTTCCTTCATAGCGGACAAATCTTCTGAAAGTGATTTTTTCACCGATAGAAGCGATTTTTTCTTTAAGAACTTCTTCGATAGTTTTACCGCATTTCGGGCAAGTTGAAGCAACGAAAGATTCAACATCAGCCGGGTTAGTTTCTGCAACAGCTTTTGCTAAACAGTTTGCAAGTTCTTTAAACTCTTCGTTTTTAGCAACGAAGTCAGTTTCGCAGTTAACTTCAACCATAGCACCTGCATTGTCAATGATTGCTGATGCAATTAAACCTTCAGCTGCAATTCTGCCCATTTTCTTTTCAGCAGAAGCAATACCTTTTTGACGAAGTACGTCCATTGCTTTTTCCATATCACCGTCGGTTTCGACAAGCGCTTTTTTTGCATCCATCATACCTGCGCCTGTCTTGTCACGGAGTTCTTTAACCATTTGAGCTGTAATGTTCATTTAATTCTCTCCTTTTTATTATAGGTGAATAAGTTAATAAGTGAATGCGGAATAAGTTCGTTTCAAATGCTATTCTTGCTTTTACGAATACAGTTTTATGATATGAACTTATTCACCTATTTACCTATTCACTTATTTACTTGTTATTCTACAACAACGCCTGCATCTTCAGCTTTAATTTCTTCAATTTTAGCTGTAGTGTTAGCTTTGTTTTCTTTTAATTGTTTACCTTCAATAACAGCGTCAGCAAGTTTTGAAGTAATTAATCTGATAGAACGGATTGCATCATCGTTGCCTGGGATAATATAGTTAACATTTGTAGGGTCTGCGTTTGTATCAGCAAGGCAGATTACAGGTATGTTAAGTTTGTTAGCTTCAAGAATTGCAATATTTTCTTTTTGCTGGTCAATGATGAAGATTAAATCAGGTAATCCTCTCATTTCTTTAATACCGCCTAGAGTTTTGCTCAATTTAGAAAGCTGTCTGTTAAGCTGAGCAATTTCTTTTTTCGGTAATTTTTCAGCATGACCGCTGTTTAAGAAATCTTCCAATTCTCTAAGTTTGCTAACTCTTCCTCTGATAGTATCAAAGTTAGTAAGCATACCGCCTAACCATCTTCTGTTGATGTAATAAGCGCCTGCTCTTTTAGCTTCTTCAGCAACGACTTCGGCTGCTTGCTTTTTAGTACCTACAAATAAGATATTTTTATTGCGTGCTGCAAAATCTCTTACAATGTTGTAAGCTTCGTCAAGAAGTTCTGTAGTTTTGCGTAAATCAAATACATAAATACCATTTCTTGCACCGTAAATATACGGTTTCATTTTTGGGTTCCATCTTTGAGTTTGGTGACCGAAATGTACACCTGCTTCCAAAAGTTCAATCATAGATGCTGCTGGCATCGGTTTTCTCCTTTATTTTAACTTAGTACTACGGGCTAAACTGTCTCATTCGGTGTTAATGTAGCTATCCGTTTTGTAGCTGGGAATTACGCCACCCCCGAACTAGGGCAAACCTATCAGACTAGTGTAACCAATAATATAATATTACAAACATAAAATTTCGTAAAACTTTAAATGTAAAGAATTGTAAAGATGAATTTTAAAATACCTGAAACCCTGTCATAATCTGCTGTATGGTATGGTATGGTATGGTGCGGTGCAGGCGTATCAATAATTTCCGGCTGATTTACTTTCATGAAGTATAAGCAATGTGTGCTTAAAGAGTATAAGAGAAAAGGAGTAAACATGACGGATTACACAATTAAATCAGGAGACACATTATCAGCTATTGCTAAGGCAAACGGCACAACGGTTAAAAATCTTATGGAGTTGAATCCGCAGATTAAGGATGCAAATTCTATATTTGCAAATGACAAAATAAAACTTTCTGCTGATGAAAACCTGCCCCGCGATTTATCTATTCCGGCGCAGGATGTTACTGATGATGGAGGTATTAATTTAAAGGGTTTGTCAGTTGAAAAACAATCTATGACACAAAATGAAGCGTCAAAAGGAGATCATAATAATACAGCTTCAAAATTTTTATATGCTGCTGGCGGCGCAGCTGCATATAAAGCAGCAGAAGCGGCGGCTCCATATGTAAAAGAAGGAGCAATAAAAGCCGGTCAGTTTGTAAAAGAAAATGCCGAAAAAGTTTACGATAAGACAAAAGAGGCTGCCAAATCAGCAAAAGATGCAGCTGTACAAGCTAAAAATAATGTTACGGATAAAGTTAAATCTGCAGTTACAAGCGGGAAGGAAAAAGTTGCAAGTGCAAAAGCAAGCGCCAAAGAAGCTGTAAATTCAGCAATTGAGCGTGGCAAAAATAAGTATCAGAATTTAAAAGGGCGGTTTGTGAAATCTGCAAACGGTATGGCTGAACATGCAAAGCAAAAAGTAGTTGCCGGCAAAGAAGTTATTATGGAAAGATCAGCTCAAGCTAAGAATTCAACAATTTCAGGCAGTAAAAAGTTTATGGATTCAGCTAAGGCAATGGCTGGCAAAGGGGCAAAAGTTCTTTCAAAAGCAGCGCCTGCTGTAAAATTGGCAGGTAAAGTTGCAAAGCCGCTTGCAGTTGCATATAGTGCTGTTGAAATTGCCGACGCATACGATAAAGGTGGAACAAAAGCTGCGGCTAAAAAGGGTGCAAATGTTGCGGCCTCTGTTGGAGGTGCCTGGGCAGGCGCAACAGCAGGTGCATCAATTGGTGCAGCGGTCGGTTCTGTAGTCCCCATAGTTGGAACTGCTGCTGGAGCTGTGGTAGGAGGACTTTTGGGGAGTATTGGCGGATGGATTGCTGGCGATAAAATTTCTCAAAAAGTTCTTGAACAATAAAAGCAGTAGTAAAAGGTGCAGTTTTACTGCACCTTTTCTTTTTTTACTATAAAAAAAAAACAAAAAAATCGGACCTCCCCTAAAGTCAGTCCGGTATTTCATTTCTGAAACAAAAAGGATTTACATTAATACCTTTTCGCATAAAAGCAGCATACAAAATTCCTCTCTGCTGCTTTTGCCTCCCCTAATATTCAATTCCCTGTCTTGCCATGACGCCCATATCAAAATAATGCTTGATAGGTTTCATCTCTGTTACAAGATGCGCCATAGCCTTTAATTCAGGATGTGCATATCTTCCAGTCAATACAATCTCAAGGTTTTCAGGTTTGTTCATTAAAGCTTCTTTAACTTCTGAAACCTTAATCATATTCATAGATGTGCAAATATTGATTTCATCTAAAATAATAAGCTGGTATTCCCCGGATTGAATTGCTTTTTTTGCATATTCCCAACCTTTTTTTGCTTCTTTAAAATCGTCCATACAAACATTGTGTGAATAGCATACTCTGTCCATTCCAAACTGTACGACATCCAAATTTGGAAGGAATTTAGATGATGAAACAATTTCTCCATAAGATGTTGCGCTGTCGCCTTTTGTAAACTGAATGATTAAAACTTTCCATCCATGACCGAGCGCGCGAAGTGCCAAGCCCAATGATGCTGTTGTTTTACCTTTTCCGTCTCCTGTGTAAATTTGAATATAACCATGCTCTAACACTTCTTTACTACCTCCAAATACAAACTGATATTGTTATCCATATTTTAAACGATATTTGAATAGTCTTTAATCGTTCTATGGATTGATTAGACTACAGGTGAGGATGTATTTTTTTATAATCCCCGCCTCCCAAGATGTAAATTCATCATAGAACAAATTTTCTAATATGAAACACTTTTTTGGCATTCCATGCCAATCTTTTTACAATTAAATTTTCTTTAAATCTAAAGATTTAGATTTAGGGCGGGTTTTGGCATTTGAAAAATACATCAAAAAATTTACATAATTTTTGTAAACTTAGTGTAATAATTACTTGCAAAATCTCAAAGAACTCTTGTTTAGTATGTTTTCAGGGGTTTGTAAAATTAAGATATTTTACATTTACTAAAAGTTGTTTAACAGGTGTAATTAAACACGCTAAATCAGGCTAAAAAGCGGGTATAATATTTATTGAATACAAAGTTAGAGGATATGTTAATATTTGTAAAGTTATAACGTAAGAATAAGCAATTTTAAAACCGTTATATACTTTATATATATAAGAAGTATATAAAAGAGAGAATTATGAGCGGAAACACAGCAGTAAAACTTTATAAACCGCAGCCGGGTCTCAAGACTAACTTGAACAGCACCCGCACTTTGCCTAAGTTTGATGAAACAAAAACTTCATCAAACACTTCTACTGCTTCAACTTCATCATCCTCAACATCAAAGAGTGACAAATCAATTAAATATGCAGCATTAAGTGCTCTTGGAAACACTTCTAGACAATCTATTCAATCAGGCGCTGTAAGACAAGGCGGAACAAGATTTGTTAATCCATCTGACTATAAACTAAAAAATGTAGATTCAGAATTAACTCAAAGTATTGCAACTGGTTTTGCTCCAACTCCGCGCTCTGCAAGAAGAGAAATAGACAGACTTAATGCTGATCTTCAAAAATATGTACAGTATATAAATTCTCAAAAATCATCTGCAAACACTGGAACAAATAAAGCTGCCGGTACAATGAGTGCTATCAGCATGCTTAACCAGACTATCGGCAGTGTCACAAAAGCTGTTGCTTCAACAAAAGCTTCAAACCCGTCAAATATTACAAGTTCATCAAGCAACAATTCTTCAATTCAATTTACAGGAAACAACTCAAAAGAATATGACAGCCAAATCCAAACAGAAAAAGCTCTTAAAGATTCAGCAAGTGAATTGAGTGCCTCATTAGATGCAAGTATTAAAGAAAACACAGAAACACTTAACAATAAAAATACTGATTTAAGCAATGTTAAAGGTGAAATAAGCACTTTGAACCAACAAATCAATGCACTAAAAAGTACACTTGGCAAAGATCCAGCAAACGCCGCTGTAACCGAAGGCAGAATAAAAGAGCTTGAGGCAAAACTTAAAACCAAACAAGAAGAACAAAAAAAATTGGAAACAGAAATTAAAAATCTTAATGATTCTATAACTGCTGACACTAAAGAAAAAGCTCAAAAAGACAAGGAAGTTGATCAACACGAAGCAAATATCGCAAGTTATCAATCAGCTCAGACAAAACTTGAAAAATCAGAACAAAGAGAGCTGACCAGCTCTTATGACAAGCTTAAAAAACTTGCTCAAAAAGCAGAAAAAGAAACCGACGAAACTAAAAAACAAGAATTAGTTAAAGAATACAAAGGTATTGCAACAACTTATAACGCACTTGTTGCAAACACTACAGTAAAAGGTTTCACCCCTGTAAGTGAAGAGCCGAATTTAGTTGATGCAAAAGGCTTGCTCGCACAATCAGGTTTTTAATCCAGTTTTAAAAACTTTACATAAGACTTTACATTTAAGTTTTAATAATTTATAATATTTTCAGAGAAAAGAACGGGAACCCCCGTTCTTTTTCTATCATCAGGGCGTTTTGCCGGAAAAACACTGCGGCTGAAAAACTGCAAATGTTGGTTAGGTTCTAAAAGCGAAGGAAGGAAGTGTTATGAAACAGGAAATTAACAGATACGAAGTTCTTGAAAAGATTAATCCGTTAATTGAAAATACTGCAATGCGCTTTGGATATATTCCTCTTGAGGTGGATTTTTCAAAAGAAAATCACCGCTGGTTTTTGAGAATTTACCTGTACTCTTCAGAAAAAGACGTAACTCTTGATGATTGTGAAAAGGTTACAAGAAGTCTATCTGACTTTTTGGATGAACTTATTCCTGTAAAATATTATTTAGAAGTTTCTTCCCCGGGTCTTGAGCGAAAGTTCAAATCCGATAAAGAATTTATAATATTCAAAGGCCGGAATGTAAGTATAAAGCTGAAAACACCTTTAGAAGGCGAAGAAGAGAAGGTTTTTAAGGGAGAAATTCTTGATTTTGACGAAAATGAAGGCCTGAAATTTTTCAGATTTGACGATGGTAAAGAGCTTCAAATCCCGAGAAGCAATATTCAGTCTGCAAAGTTGTATATTGATTAATAGATATTTGAAGTGAATAAGTAAATAAGTGAATAGGCGAATAAGTTCGTTAAGTAAAAAATATTAGGAAGGATGCAAATGCACCATAAGGATTTAGAAGTTTGGAAATATTCAATGGATTTGGTCGTTGAAATATATAAAGAAACGGAATCTTTTCCAAAAGAAGAGATGTTTTCTTTGACTTCTCAAATGCATCGATGCGCTGTGTCTATCCCTTCAAATATTGCAGAAGGATGTGGAAGATATTCAGATAAAGAAACAAGCAGATTTATCTCGGTAGCATTAGGTTCTTTGGCAGAGTTGGATACCCAGATAATTCTTGCAGAACGACTCGGATATCTCAAAAGTCATAACAGAATTATTGAGGATATAAAGAAAACAAATGCCCTCTTGATAGGTTTAAAAAAGCATTTGGAAAAATGTATTGAATAATTAATAACGATAAGCACTTATTCGCCTATTCACTTATTTACTTATTCACATAATAAAAAATAATAAAAACGAAAGGATAAAAAAATGATTAAAATCGGAACAGCACTTTTTGAAGCATGCGAAGAACTTGAAAGAGAACGCGGAATATCAAAAGAAGTTTTGATAGCTTCACTCTGCGACGCAATGGTAGCTGCTTACAAAAAACACATGAAAATTAAAGAATCAGCTAATATCGAAGCAATTTTGGACGAGCAATCCGGTGAAATCGGTGTTTTCAGCACTAAAACCGTAGTTGAAGAAGTTGAAGATCCTGAATTACAAATTTCTTTGGCAGATGCAAAAGAAATTGATGAAGATGTAGAAGTTGATGATGAAGTTAAAATAGAAGTTACACCAGACCAGTTCGGCCGTATAGCAGCGCAATCTGCAAAACAGGTTATTACACAGCGCATAAGGGAAGCTGAGAGAAATCTTGTTCTTCAAGAATTTATGGATAAAAAAGGTACACTTGTAACCGGAATTATCCAGAGAGTTGAAAACCGCAACGTAATTGTTAATATCGGTAAAACTGACGCGATAATGCCGCAGAAAGAACAAATTCCCGGTGAATATTACAAACCCGGCAACCGTATCAGAGTTTTTGTATTGAACGTAAAAGAAACTACAAGACTTCCTCAAGTTATTGTTTCTCATGCTCATGCAGAAATCGTACGCGAATTGTTTGAACTTGAAGTTCCTGAAATCGAAGATGGAATTGTTGAAATTAAATCAATCTC
>QAMI01000041.1:0-35846 GCA_003150395.1 Candidatus Gastranaerophilales bacterium
CCTTTAACAATTGCTTCGTAAGCGCGGTTTCTGCCGTTAACATCGTCGGATTTGATTGTAAGCATTTCCTGTAATGTGTAAGCAGCGCCATAAGCTTCCAACGCCCAAACTTCCATTTCACCAAATCTTTGACCGCCGAATTGAGCTTTACCACCCAGAGGCTGTTGTGTTACAAGTGAATACGGACCTGTTGAACGAGCGTGGATTTTATCATCAACAAGGTGAACAAGTTTAAGTATGTATGAAAGACCAACTGCTACAGGTTCATCAAACGGTTCACCTGTACGTCCATCAATCAATCTAACTTTACCGTCTTCAGTTACCCAATCGCAGCCTGATTCTTTAATACCTTTCAAAAGCTCAGCTTTCGTTGCGATTTCGGATTTATTATCACCATACATTTCATCAAATGAAGGCGCCTCATAATAATTTCCAGTTAAGTATGCTGCCAAACCAAGCAATAACTCATAAGTCTGGCCAACGTTCATACGAGAAGGTACACCAAGCGGATTCAATACGATATCAACCGGTGTTCCATCAGGCATAAACGGCATATCTTCTTTCGGTAAAATTCTTGATACGATACCTTTGTTACCGTGACGTCCTGAGAGTTTGTCACCCACTGAAACTTTACGTTTTTGAGCGATGTAAACTCTTATTACTGTATTTGCGCCCGGCGGAAGTTCGTCGCCTTTTTCTCTGTCAAATACTTTAACGTCAAGTACGCGGCCGCCTTCACCATGAGGAACTCTTAGAGAATTATCTTTTACATCTCTTGCTTTTTCAGCGAAGATTGCACGGAGAAGTTTTTCTTCAGGCGGATGTTCAGATTCACCTTTCGGTGTAACTTTACCTACCAAAATATCGTCTGCATAAACTCTTGCACCAATACGAACAATTCCGCGTTCATCTAGGTGTCTGAGGGCATCTTCTGAAACATTCGGAATTTCGCGTGTAATTTCTTCCGGTCCGAGTTTTGTCTGACGTGCATCGATTTCTAATTTTTCAATGTGAACGGATGTGAATACATCATCGTGAACGCATCTTTCTGAAAGCAAAATAGCGTCTTCATAGTTGTAACCTTCCCAAGGCATATACGCAACAATTACGTTTTTACCTAATGAAAGTTCACCTCCGTTAGTGGACGCACCGTCAGCGATTACAACGCCGGCTTTAACCTTGTCGCCTTCGTTAACAATCGGACGCTGGTTAATACAAGTATCCTGGTTGCTTCTTAAATATTTCATTAATTGATATACGTGAGGTTTGTTATTTGTATCGCGGATTACAATTTCTTCTCCGACTACACGTTCAACAACACCGTCAACTTCTGATATTACAACCATACCAGAATCCTTTGCGGCACGAGCTTCCATACCTGTTCCAACACGCGGTCTGTCTGTAATCAGAAGCGGTACTGACTGACGCTGCATGTTTGAACCCATCAATGCACGGTTTGCGTCATCATGCTCGATAAACGGAATTAATGAAGTTGCAACAGAGATAATCTGGATTGGAGAAACACCAACGTAGTCAACTTTTTGAGATTCGCCCATTGTAAATTCAGAACGATAACGAATAGGAACATATTCATCTTTAAATGTTCTGTCATCATTCAATTGAACGTCAGCCGGAGCTACACGGAAGTTTTCGTCTTCGTCAGCTGTCATATAAACAACTTCATCAGTTACAACACCGTCTTTAACAACAAAGAACGGAGATTCAATAAAACCGTAGTCATTAACTTTTGCGTGAGTTGCCAAAGAACCGATAAGACCTGCGTTCGGACCTTCTGGAGTTTCAATCGGACAGATACGTCCGTAGTGAGACGGGTGAATATCACGAACTGCAAAACCTGCACGTTCTCTCATCAAACCGCCTGGTCCAAGAGCTGAAATACGTCTTTTGTGAGTTAATTCAGCCAACGGGTTAATCTGGTCCATGAACTGTGACAACTGTGAAGAACCAAAAAATTCTTTCAATGAAGCCACAAGAGGTTTCGTGTTCAACAAGTTCAACGGAGTCAAAGTTTCTGAATCTTGAAGTGTCATTCTTTCTTTAACAATTCTTTCAATTCTTGAAAGCCCAACTCTGAACTGGTTTTGAAGAAGTTCACCAACGGAACGGATTCTTCTGTTGCCAAGGTGGTCAATATCATCAACAGTTCCTTCATCGTATGTTAAATTAATCAAATATTCGATTGATGCAACAATATCCTGAACTGTCAAAGTTCTCTGATTTTTTGGAATGTTCAGGTTCAATTTTTTGTTTAATTTATAACGGCCGACACGTCCGATATCGTATTTCTTTTCATCAAAGAAACGGGCTTCCAAAATTGAACGTCCGCCTGCTGCTGATGCCGGATCGCCCGGTCTTAATTTTTTATAAACTTCAATTAAAGCATCATCAGTAGTTTCTGCAGTATCTTTATCCAAAGTTTTCTTTAAGAATTCAAAGTGGGTGAATAAAGATTCCATTTCTGAAACTGTTATACCCATAGCTTTTAACAATGTTGTAGCTAAGATTTTTCTATTTTTATCGATTTTAACGTAAATCAAATCGTTAGAATCTGTTTCGATTTTCAACCATGCGCCGCGGTTCGGAATCATAGTTGCATTATATAAGCGTTTTCCGGCAGGCGAAATTTCACGCTTGAAGTAAACACCAGGTGAACGGACAATCTGAGAAACGATAACACGTTCTGCTCCGTTTACGATAAATGTACCTTTGTCGGTCATTGTCGGAATATCACCGATATAAACTTCTTGTTCTTTAATTTCACCGCTGTCACGGTTAACAAGCCTTATCATAACGCGAAGCTGTTTGGCATAAGTTGCGTCATGAATTCTTGCTTCTTCAACCGTATACTTTGCGTTATCAAAAGTATAGTTTGGCAAGAAATGCAATTCTAATCTGCCGGTATAATCTTTAATCGGAGAGAAAGAAAGCAATTCTTCTTTCAAACCTTCTTTCAAAAACCATTCAAACGATTTTTTTTGCACTTCAATAAGATCCGGTAAATCGTCCAATCTGGTATGCGGGATACCCATTGGCGTTACTCTTTTCGCATATTTTGTCTTAGACATCAATTCACCTCATTAAATAATGGTGTACATACTACTAAAAAATATTTTTCTAACTTAAGGCTGTAAACCTTTTACCTGCCTGCGTCTCAGACTGATAAACCTTTATATGATATTCGGGGGAATTTGATTTGGGCACAATTCACCCGACTTTAATTTAACATGTTCTTTAATCGTAATACATCAATATTTTTAGTCAAGAAAATTTAAAACCTTTTCAAAAATTTTGTTAAATTTTCGTAATAAATCGTTAAAGATTTTTACTTTATGGGCATAAAATTATCTTTATATGCGGTTTTAAACCGAATATAAATTTTTTAGGAAATTCCTGTGCTAAAGTACCCAAAACTTGCAGATATTCAAACTTTCTGCTATATTTTAGTCTGAGGGGAAATTATGAAAAGATTTTTTATATTATTTGCAGTATGCCTATTGATTATTTTTTCAGGATTAAATAATTCAGCATTTTCTGCTTCCTGGGACCAGCTTTCACAAAACGAGAGGGAGGCTTTTATAAATCAGTCAATAGAAGATATGAAATCTTTTAGGGATATCGATATTTCAAAAGATACTTTAGAAAATATTTTTGGAATTAAATCCTCAAGAGATACGAATTACAAAGAACACAACACCGGAAAAACTTCGCTAAACGGAGTAATTGTAAAAAATACAAGCTGGTCGTATTTAATGCCGGGTCCGAGTTATCTTGGCAAAAGCGGTCCGTCAATGCAAATAAATTCAGGTTACACACTTTCAAATGACAATATTACGCTGAGTTTTAACAAAAGCGGCAATTTAACAGAAATTAAAACTAAAACGCCTTCCTCTGCAAACGGTACTTATATTGTCAAAAAATATAATAAATATAAAAAGCTGATTGAAATAATATTTTATGACGGCAAACGCACGATTTATTTTAATCAAAACGGAGATGTAGAATTTATAAAAGAAAATGGTATTTCTTATAATATAGAGGGGAAAATACTAAAAAACAAAAAAGGGAGTTTATAAATGAAAAAACTTTTTATTATAACAATTTTGCTATTAAATATTTTTTTAAGCCCTACATTTGCACAGGAGCCTGAAACTTTGACTCTGCAAGGAAAAGCTGATTTTAATTGGCTTGACATGTCGCAAATAGAACGTGACACAATAATTGATAATTATAAGAACATAATTTTTAGTGACGACACCGTTTACAAATACAAACGCAAAGATTTCAAAGCGCTTCACAAAGATTATCTAAAAGACGAAAACAACAAAACTCATTACCTTGAAGCACAAGAAGGTATAACAGAAACTAAAGATTACAGACTTAGCGGATTTTTTAGCGGAAAAATATTAATCAGCTACGCAATTCAGTACAAAAAAAATCCGAAAACTGTTTATTACTATGACGCATTCGGAAATCTAAAATATGTTGATATGATTTCAGATAATTACCCAAATTTTCCGTACTGGTCAAAACAATATAGAGCAGGCGGGAAAATGATTAGTGCAATATACTTTGTTTCGCATGATATGCAATATATGTACGAACCTGACGGAAAATTTCAGGGAGTCTGGTTTATGGACAAAATGTACGACAGAAATGCAAAACAAACTCTCACTAGAACAAATTGGTAATAGTGCAAAAAAAATGTTAACAAAGGCTCAAAATTATGAAAAAATTTTTAATCATTTTATTTTGTATAATATTCAATTTCACTTTAGCTGATAGAGCAGAAGCTTATGGAGTGAGGGTTCAAAAGGATTACAGGTTCACAACCCAGCAGGACCGAAACAGGCGGATCGAAGCTTATCAAAAATACCTTGAAAATACAGGAATTTTTGACGAATCACATACAAAATACAAAACAGACTTTAAAGAATTTAAAAAAGATAAAAATTACAAAGCAAATCTAAATCATGTAAAACATGATAAAGCCTTGCCTGAAAGCGGCTACAAAGTAAAAGGCAACTACTACCAGATGGCTGATAAAATCCTCGCAAATTATTCTGTAACATACGATAATGACCCATATACTGAATATATTTACGATACATTTGGAAATTTATATCAGGTTGTAATTTTAACAGGTGAAGATTACATATTGCCGCACTACAAAGCTGTATATTCTTTTAACGGGTATCTTCAGAAAGTAAGATTTTTTGCAATTGACGGCTATGAATACATTTTCCTTGCTAACGGAGATTTGCAGGGAGTTGTTGTTGATAAAAAGTTATACAACCGCGTTGGCAGGCCGGTGAAAGTTTGGCTGCTATGACAAGACTGAACATGTCGTTGGAAAAATGACCAGCTTATCATAAAAATATTTTGCTATGCTAATCCAGCTACCACGGGAGATTTTTCCAATAATGTTTTGATTGATCTTCCGGAGAAACATCATTTACTGCAAACCAAGTACAGCCAATCCCATTCAGAAGCTGGGTTGAGGTTTTATTACATGGATAGCCCGCTACCTCTGGCCATTTTGCATCTTCTAACTCCTCTTGAGTATAGCTACGAGTCTGTTTTAACGGCTTTATCTGATCTGAAGCATCATTAACCCGAAATTCAAAGATATCAAACCCTATTCTGTTCGGCTTTGCGTAAGGTCCGTTTGTATCGACCCAGAATATTATAGAACTATTGTTAATATCTACACCAATACTACCTCCATCCGGTAAAATATAAAAAGCTTTTGGAGAATCCCTGCCTGGGTCAGAGGTGATAATTTTTGTTTTATTAAAATTAGTCATAGGATAGATACTATCAAGTTTTTTAACTACGTTCAAATGCTTGTAAAATTCATCTATAAAAATTGGCGCGTCAACGTAAACATTATCACTATCATAAGTAGCAAAAGCTTTTCTAAGATTTGAAACACCCAGCGAAGCCTTTGTCATCAAATAAGCATTTGAAAGGTTTGCGTAAGACTTTTTCAGCCCAACTTCCAAAATTTTCGCCTGGTAATTTTTTATTAACTGAGGAATTGTCATAGCAGCAATTATGCCGACAATACTAAGAGTTATTAAAACTTCGGCCATAGTAAAGCCCACGAATTTCAACTTTTTCATTCATTTATTATCCTTTAATTATTATAATATATTATAATAATTATAATAACATATTATAATTTATTTATCAATATAGTACTGCTAACATTGCATTATGTTAGACGATGATTTTTTAAAAGAATTCGGTTTCCGACTGAAACTTTACAGGTTGAAGCGAAATTACACACAGGCTCAGCTTGGTGAAATGGTTGAAATTTCAGAACACAGAATAAGTCAAATTGAAAACGGGAAATGCAACCTGACGTTAAAAACTGTAAACCGTTTGTCTAATGCTCTTAAAATACCGGTATTAAAACTTTTTAATTTTGAAGAATAAAAAAGCCGGCTCTAACGCCGGCTTAAACTTATAATTGATTATTTATTTTGGTTTAACTACAGAATAAACATAGTTATTATTAAAATATTTGTTTGCAACTTCGATTATATCAGATTCTGTAACGGAATTAATTAGCTTTATGTATTCATCTTTAAATTCATATCCGCGGCCTGTGATTTCGAACCAGCCCAGATTTGATGCTTTTTCAAGATTAGTTTCAAGCGAAATTATGTAATTGCCGATTAATTTGTCTTTGGCTTCTTTTAACTCCTTGCTGCCGACAAACTCTTTTTTAAGCCTGAAAACTTCTTCTAAAAGTTTGGTCTTAGCACAATCAAGATTTTGCGGATTTGTACCTATGTAGACAACAAAAGCTCCTTTTAAAATATTCGGTCCGTAGCTTGAACCAAGCTGGTAAGCAAGTCCTTCTTGATCTCTAATGTTTTTAAAAAGTCTTGAGCTCATGCCTGCACCAAGAAGCGAATCTATAACTTGCAAAGCGGCATAATCTTTTTTATTGAGTACACCCGGAGTCTGCCAGGCAATAAAAATCCAGTCAGTTTTTGTTTCAGGCATAATTTTCACAGCTTCCTTCTGGGATGTAATACAGCCTATTTCCTGTGAGTGCATATTGTAGTCAAAAGTTTCGCCTTTTTTATCTGCAAAAATTTTGGTAAAATCTTTTATCACTTTTTCGTTATCGACATTCCCGTTAACTGAAATAACAACGTTTTGCGGGGCGAAAATTTGATTATAGTAATCCACCAAATCTTTATGAGTTATTTTCGGATAAGTTTTTTCAAAAATCTTGCTTGTGTATGAATAAGGCGAACCTTCAAAAATCAAATCTTTATAATTTTCAATTGCCACCTGAAGCGGAATATCGCGGTTGCGTTTGATTTTACTAAGCTTTTCAGTTCGGGCTTTTTCAATTTCGTAATCGTCAAAAGTCGCGTTGTTAATAACTTCGTTCAGGATTTCGATTGTCTTGTCATATTCGGGTTTAGTCGTCAAAACATCAACTGAAAATGCATCAGCTCTGACAGAAGGTTCAATTTTTATGCCGTTGTCTTCCAGGACGCGTGCAAGCTCGGTTGGTGAATACTTTCTTGTACCTTTCATCATAACATCTGCGGTTAAAACTGATGTGCCCGGGATTTTGTCCAAGAAAGTTCCGCCTTTTGCATAAATACTTATTGCAATGATTTCGTTAACATCATTTGGAGTAATTAACAAATCCACGCCGTTTGAAAGTTTGTATTTTTTTGTTTGTGAATTTTCACTGACGAGCTTTGCCGGCTGAACTTCCTTTGTTGGAAGTTTTGAGGAAATATTAACCTCCTTTGAAGTTTCGGGAAGCACAATCGAAACAGCCGATTTGTCAACACCCAGGTATTTGTTTGCAACTCGCTTAACCTCCTCTGGCGTTACTTTTTTAATTTCTTCAAGGTAATTTTTATAATATTTTATGTCATTTGCAGTTACCATTGTATAGCCGATTTCCTGCGCAATATTTGAGATAGATTCTCTTGCATAATAAGTGTCACGCTCGATTATATTTTTAGCTAAGGCGACCTGCGCCGGGGTTACGCCATTTTTTTGAATATTTGCTATTTCTTCAAAGATTGCATCTTCAAGTTTTTTCTCGTTTCCTGGTGTAAAATTAGCGGAAACATAGAAAATACCGTCATCTCTAAAACCGGCATTTGACGCACCAATCGAAAACGCAAGCTGTTTCTGGTCTTTAATATTTCGATAAAAAACAGACGAACGTCCGTCGCCTAGGATTGTTGACAAAACATCAAGCGCGTACGAGTCATTGTTTGTTATTTTTACACCGCGGAAACCAATCAGCATATAGCCTGACTGAGACGGGAGATAAGCAGTTTTGCGAGCCTGAGCCGTAAGAGGTTTTTCCAGTGCAAACTCTTCTTTTGAAACTTTTTTGTAATCACAGTTAAAGTCTTTTTTAACAAGCTCCAATGCATGTTCAGTGTCAACATCTCCGACAATTACAGTAACCATATTTGACGGCACATAAAAGCTATTGTAATAATTCAAAATTTCATCACGGTGAATTGTACTGATAATATCACGTGTTCCGATAACTTTACGCCTGTATGGATGGGTTGTATAAAGCATTGAAATCAAATTTTCATAAACAACATTTTGCGGCGTTGTTTCATCTTTTGAAATTTCTTCAATTACAACTTTACGCTCTTTTTCAAGCTCTTTTCGCGGAACAAGCGGATTTAAAAGCATATCAGCATGAAGTTCCATTGCAAGGTCAAAATAATTTGAGGGAATTGTTATATAATAATGCGTAAAATCTTTACTTGTTGCTGCATTTGTAAGTGCTCCTTTTGTTTCAAGGATTTTGTCGAATTCTCCCGGCGCGTGGTTTGTAGAACCTTTAAAGAATAAGTGTTCCAAAAAATGAGAAACCCCGTTATTTTTGTCATTTTCATTAATTGAGCCTGTTTTAATCCAGGTATCAACTGTTACAATCGGATTTGTACGAACTTCTTTAATAATAACAGTCTGTCCGTTATCAAGATTAAAAATCTCAGCTTCTTTGGCTATAACCGAAGTCCCAATTACCAAAGCCATGAAAACAAAAAGAAATTTTTTCATCATATCCCTCTTTTCAATTACTCATTATCAAATTTTATTATATCATAAACCCTAATTTTTAAAAAATTAGACATCCGGAATATTGACAAAAATGTAAACTTATTCACTGACATTAAACAAATTCAATTGCGGAACTTCAAGTTCTGTACTGTCAGATTTTTTGCGTGTCGCAAGATTGTTTGAAAAATCTTTCTGCATTTTTACCATTAAATCCTGTGAACGTTTTATCACAGCACCTGGCAAGCCGGCCATTTTCGCAACCTGAATACCGTAGCTTTTGCTTGCTCCGCCCTGAACAATTTTTCGTAAGAATTCAATTTCGCCGTTTTCTTCGGTTACAGTAATTCTGTAATTTTTAATCTGCGGGTAAGTTTTTGTCATTACGTTTAATTCGTGGTAGTGAGTTGCAAAGATACATCTTGCTTTTACTTTTGTTGCAATGTATTCAGCAACCGACCAGGCGATTGCCACGCCGTCGTAAGTACTTGTGCCGCGGCCGATTTCATCAAGAAGAATGAAACTTTTATCTGTAGCAGAATTCAAAATATATGCAGTTTCTATCATTTCAACCATAAAAGTTGACTGGCCTAAAGTTAAATCATCAGAAGCCCCTACACGCGTGAAGATTTTATCAATAACACCAAGTTTCAGATAATCTGCCGGAACCCAGGAACCTATTTGCGCTAACAACGCAATCAGTGCATTTTGACGCATGTAAGTTGACTTACCGGCCATGTTCGGCCCTGTTAAAATCATAAACTGAGTTTTGTCCGTCGTATTGCTTTGAAGTTCCAAATCATTTGCAACATACTCACCCAATGGAAGAATTTTCTCCAAAACCGGATGGCGTCCGTTTCTTACAATAAAGTCGCCAGACTCATCAATTTCAGGCTTGCAAAAATTATTCTCAACAGCAGTCTGTGCTAATGATGAAAGAACATCGGCTTTAGCAACACAATCTGCAATTTCTCTGATTTTTGTAACGAATTCTTTTGAATATTCTCTGAAATCTGTGAACATTTTATATTCGAGTTCAGTTGCCTTAAATCTTGCAGATAAAACATCATCTTCGTGTTTTTTGAGTTCTTCTGTAATATATCGCTCCGCACCGGTTAAGGTTTGTTTGCGAACATAATTTTCAGGAATCATGTTCCTGTAAGAATTTGTAATTTCAATAAAATAACCAAAAACTTTGTTTTCACCGACTTTTAAAGATTTGATACCGGTTTTTTCGCGTTCACGTTCTGCAAAATTGATGAGCCATTCCTCTCCGTTTGTCAGCAAATCACGGTAGTAATCCAATTCCCCGGAAACGCCCTCGTTTATGATGCCCCCCTCTTTAATAACCATCGGAGCATCTTCCTTAATTGTGCGGCCAATTAATTCGGTATAGGCTTTAATTTCTTCTTCGTAATCCGTTACTCCTGCAAACGGATTATTCTCAAGAGAGCTTGAAATTTCAATTAGTTCCGGAAGCATTTCCAGAGAGGCTTTTAAACTCAAAAAGTCTTTCGGATTAGCCGAATTGTTGCTTAATCTGGTTGAAAGTCTTTGAATATCATAAATTTTTTCAAGTACTTCAATAAGCGAAACACGTGTTGAAGATTGTTCAACAAGTTCAGACACAGCTCTTTGGCGAACCATAATATCATGAACCCTTTTAAGCGGCTGGCAAATCCAGTTTCTCAAAAGTCTTGCGCCCATGTTTGTTTTTGTCTGGTCAATCGCCCAGAGAAGAGAGCCGTATTTATTTTTTTCGCGCATGGTTTCGACAAGTTCAAGATTTTTACGCGTTCCTGCGTCCAAAATCATGTACTCTGAAAGTTCATAAGCTTCAATACGCTCAATTTTAGGAACATTCTCCTTCATGCTTTCCCAAACATAAGCTAATAGAGCACCAGCGGCACGGAAACCTAGCTTGCATTTGTCATATCCGAAAGCAGTTAAAGAGGCCGGTGTGAAAACAGCTTTTAAATTTGAATCTGACATTGAAAAGTCAAAAACGCTTGCCGGAATTTTTGAACAGTTATAAGTTTTTACAATACCATCAGGCAAATCAGCTCTTTCTTCGGGAACTATTTGGAAAGGTTTGATTTCGCCGCGGATTGCAGGAGCAACGATTTCAGCAGGTGAAATTCTCGCGAGTTCCGACATTAAAAGGTTCAAAGGCGCCTGAGTTACTTTGAATTCACCTGTAGAAATATCAGAATATGCAAATCCATAAATATCTGACTTTTCATCCTTAAACATGGCCGCAATATAGTTATTGGTATTTTGTTTTAGAAAATCACTCTCGGTAAGAGTTCCTGAGGTAATAATTCTTGTAACGCCGCGTTTAACAAGGCCTTTAGCAAATTTAGGGTCTTCAAGCTGGTCACAAAGAGCGACTCTGATATTTTTTTGCACAAGTTTTTCAAGGTAACCGTTTATGGCTTTAAAAGGAATCCCCGCAAGAGGAACTCTGCCGTAAACAGCTCCGGCATCACGCCCTGTTAATGTGAGTTCCAATTCTTTTGAAAGAAGAACAGCGTCTTCAAAAAAAGTTTCGTAAAAATCTCCCAGGCGGTACAAAAGAACCGCGCCAGGATTTTGACGCTTAATTTGCATGTACTGCTGCATAACAGGCGTCAAGTCCTCTATCTTTACATCCCATGAATTTATTTGATTGATTTCTGATTTTGACATAGCTATAATCAGATTATAACATGAAATAAGGAAATCAACATGGGTTGCTTAAAAAATATTTGCATGGCAATTTTACTGGCACTGGCATTTATCGGTTTTATGTCGCTCGGCGGCGGAAGATTAGTCGGCGATATTGTTGATAACTTTATCAACCCTCCCAAAGACGAGTTAATAAAAAGAGCAGAAAAAGTCGGAGATTTTTCCAAAATTAACGATGAGTTTGAGCTGGAAAGAGCTGCGGGCATGCTAGGATATAACGGTGTTGTTGCAGAACACAAGGCTTCAGGTCAAAAGCTTCTTGTCATTGACACAAACAACAAACCCATTTTAACAAAAGAAGATATTAAATCAGAAAATATTGAAGAAAAACTCTTAAACCTGACAAAAAAAGTTAAATATCAAACTTTCCAGGTTGAAGAATTAAAAGTTACAAAACGGGGAACGATGAACTCATACGGAAAAGAAGCCCCATATGTCCGCTTTGAAGCCCGCCCCAAAAAACTTCCTATAGGAGATGTTGCAGGAATAATTTCTGTTGCCGAAAACAAAGAAGGCGAACAGAGATTACTAATTTCTGCCAATGAAAAAAAGAAATATTCCCAATTAATATCGGATGAATTTTTCAAAGCTGTTAAATAAATTGAATTTTATTTACCATTTCATTGCTTTTTTAAAAACAATCCATCCTGCCCCAACTGCTGCTGCGCCAATCGCAAAAAAGACTGATAAAGGAGTTTTTCTTTTATTTTCGAATTTATGCTCGCTTTGCTTCTGATAAATATCATGAGAAAGTTTCTGAAACTGCATTTCAGCCTCTTTATCTGAAAAAAGCTGAGGTTTGTGCAGAGCATTTGGCGGCGTAAGTACCCCAACATTAGGTTTGCTATTCAAAACAAGATTATTTTCTACACCATTTACCATATTTATATAAAAACATGAACAATAAAAAAATTGCGCAGAAATTTAATAAAAATTACATTATGCTTCTTGACATTTTTTTCGTGATAATATAAACTAAGAATTATTATCAGTTATAAGCAGAAAATATGAATTATTCTAAACAAAGGGAAGTAATATTAAACACATTAAAAGAAAATGTTGTCCACCCGACAGCAGAATATTTGTGGGAAAAAGTTAAAGAAAAAGATTCTAAAATCAGCCTTGCGACTTTATACAGAAACTTAAACCAGCTATCAGAAAACGGAATAATAAAAAAAATTGATGGACTTGAAACTTCATCGCATTTCGACCATAATACTCATGAGCATTATCATTTTATATGCACGAAATGCAAACGGGTCTTTGACATTGCGGCAGAAGTCGCACCTGATTTAATAAAAAAAACACAATTAAGCACAGGATTTACAATCCAAAATCATGATATTGTTTTTTCAGGTATCTGCAAGGATTGTAACAATAACAGTAAAGGAGAATAATATGGAAAAATTTGTATGTACTGTATGCGGATATGTTTATGATCCGGCAGAAAACGACAACGTTGCTTTTGAAAATTTGCCGGAGGATTATGCTTGCCCGTTGTGCGGTGTTGGCAAAGACATGTTTGAAAAAGAATAATTGAAAGGAATTAAGATGGATTTAAAAGGCTCAAAAACCGAAAAAAATCTTATGGCAGCATTTGCCGGAGAATCACAAGCTAGAAATAAATATACCTACTATGCTTCTCAGGCCAAAAAAGAAGGGTTTGTGCAAATCAGCAGGATTTTTGAAGAAACCGCAAATAATGAAAAAGAGCACGCAAAATTATGGTTTAAAGCGCTTCACGGAGAAAAAATTCCTGACACATTAACAAATCTACAAGATGCTGCAGACGGAGAAAATTATGAATGGACCGATATGTACGCACAATTTGCCCGCGAAGCAAAAGAAGAAGGTTTTGAACAATTAGCAATTCTTTTTGAAATGGTTGGCAAAATTGAAAAGGAGCATGAAGACCGTTACAGAAAATTGTTAGAAGCCGTTAAGAATGGAACAGTCTTTGAAAAATCAGAAGAAGTTGTTTGGGAATGCGGCAATTGCGGACACGTTATTAAAGGTGAAAAAGCACCACAACTATGCCCTGTTTGTAAACATCCGCAAGCTTATTTCTTTATCAAAGCTAAAAATTATTAATCCGAAAAAGGCTTTGCTTTGGCAAAGCCTTTTAGTTATGCTAAACTGTTAACGTAATAAATAAAAAGGGAGAAAAACGTGGATATTAAAGGAAGCCAAACCGAAAACAATTTAATAAAAGCTTTTGAAATAGAAGCAAAAAGAAGAACTGAATATGATATTTATGCGTTAATAGCAAAAAAGCAAGGATTTGATGATATAAGCAGACTGCTTACGCTTTTCGCCGAGCATGAAAAAGAACATGCCAAACTTTGGTACAAATGGATTAATAATGGGAATGCCCCGACACTAATAGAATGCCTTGAAAAAGCTTTAGCTGACGAAAAAAAGGCGATTGAAGGTTTATACGAAAATTTTGCCAAAACAGCAAAAGAAGAAGGCATTGAACACATTGCCGGACTTTTTGAAAACATTGAAAACATCGAAAAAATCCACTATGAAAGATTACGCAAGGTAATACTAAAACTCAAAGATGATGTAAAACCAAACCCTGATGGAACTTTTAATTGGGTTTGCAGCGTCTGCGGCGGAATTTTTGTACAGAAAGAAGAACCTGATTACTGCCCTCTTTGCGTTAAAGAAGATGTTTTCTTTTATAAAAAAGGTGATTAAAATATATAAATAGTAAAGGAGAATTTAAATGAAATTTCAGGAAATTAAAAACAATATTTTTTATTGCGGCTTGAACGACTGCGACAGAAGAATTTTTGATGAATTAATACCTCTTGAGCATGGAACAAGTTATAATTCATATCTGGTAAAAGGTTCTGAAAAAACAGCGATTATCGATACAATGTATCCGCCCAAAACTAAAGAATATATGAAGCGCCTTTTTGATAATCAAGTCGGAAAAGTTGACTATATTATTGCAAACCATGGAGAACAAGACCACTCAGGTTCAATTCCGGCGTTATTGGAAAAATATCCGAATGCGATTGTTCTAACAAACCCGAAAGTTGCAGAAAATATAAAAAACATGCTTTTTGTTCCAGCAGAAAGAATTAGAGAAATTGCAGACGGCGAAGAAGTTTGTCTGGGTGATAAAACTCTGAAATTCATTTTTGCTCCCGGAGTTCACTGGCCTGATACAATGTTTACTTACATTAAAGAGGACAATGTTATTTGTACATGCGACTTTTTAGGCGCACATTATACATTCTCAGATGTTTTTGCGGTTGAAAGCAAAGAGCTGGAACACAGCGCGAAACGCTACTATGCAGAAATTATGATGCCTTTTAGAATGATGTGCCAGCGTTACACAAAAATGATTAAAGAAATGAATGTTGACATGATTTTGCCAAGCCACGGGCCGGTTTATACAAATCCGAATTATATCTTGGATTTGTACACTGACTGGACTTCAGATACACCGAAAAATCTTGTTGTAATTCCGTATGTTTCAATGTATGAAAGCACAAAGGAAATGGTTGAACACTTAAGCGAAAAACTTGAAGCAAAAGGAGTTAAAACATTTAAGTTTGATATTGTAGACGGAGATTTAGGTGATTTAGCAATGGCTCTGGTTGATGCAGCAACAATCGTTCTAGGCACATCAATGGTTCTTGCAGGCCCGCACCCGATGGCAGTAAATATTGCTTATCTGGCAAGCGTTTTAAGACCAAAAGCTAAATTTGCAACAATAATCGGCTCATACGGATGGGGCGGAAAACTGTGTGATGTAATTGTAAATATGCTCTCACCATTGAAGCTTGATTTGATTGAGCCGATACAGGTAAAAGGCAAGCCGACGGCAGAAACATTCCTGGAACTGGACAAAATGGCAGACGCCATCGTTGAAAAACACAAGTCAATCGGAATTTTATAAACAAAAAACAAGCGGGTTTAAAAAGCCCGCTTATTTAATAATAATTATATGAAGTTTATTTAAGATTTAAATCCCAAAATAGCAAAAATTTTTATTTTTATATTTAAATAAATCTATGAATGTTAAAAATGGGAAGTAGTGTTTATGAAAATTGATAAAACAAATAATTTACAAAGCAGCCAGAAAAGACAGATGGTTTATACAGCAGCAGGGATTGGAGCAGGCGCAGTTGCCGGCGGAGCTTTCGGGTATCTTCAAAAGCCATGGATTAAAGATGGCGAAGTTACAGATGCTTTTATTAAAAATGTAAATAAAAATGATAATAATCTGCAATTAAAAAAGCTCAAACAAGTATTGGAAGATTTAAAGCAAATTGCCCGAACAGGAAACAGTGATAATATTCAAGAAATAGATAAGGCTAACTGGTATAATAATACACCACTAGAGAAAAGAAAATCACAAGCTCTTTCTGCATTGGATGAGTTAAAAGAAGAGACAAATGCTGAAAATTATGATGATATATACAATAAGTATGTGCAAGGGTTTAAAACAAATGAATTAGAATACCAGCAAAAAAGAATAGATGATTTAAAAGCTATAAAAATTTCTGATGAGGTTTCAGTTGATGAAATCGTGAACATTTTCAAAGAAAAAATTCCTAATTCAATACCTTGCCTTGATGAAGGAACTACCCTTAAGCAATATGTTGAAAACAATGTAGCTAATGATAAAACTCTCTTTATTAAAGATTTAAAAAAGAGAATTCAAAATAATATCGAAAATGATCAAGCTAAAATTGATAATTATAAAAATTCAATAAAATCATATATTGATACTTCAGGCAAAAAGTTGAAAGATATACCGGCAGAAGCTGATGAAGAGGGAAAAATACTTTATGATGCGACAAAAAAAACAATCAATGATATGAATTGGAAAAACGCCGGCAAATGGGCAGGTATTGGAGCCGTCGCACTTGGCGTAATCGGGCTTGGCACAGCGGTTTTAACAGGGAAAAAGAACAGTTGACCTATCTAGAGGAAAAACAACACTAAACAAAAGGCGCCGCAAGCGGCGCCTTTTTAACTACTTTTCAAAACTCGTAAAATTTAACTTACGCTTTCACAAGTTCTTTTGCGAAAGATTCGGAACTTCTGGCTTTAATTTCAGCCTCAATTTTTGCAATGAATTCATCAACTTTCATTGTGCCGACCTGACCAATTCCGCGGGCGCGGACAGCAACGGAATTTGCTTCAATTTCCTTGTCGCCGATTACGACAACATAAGGAATTTTCTTATCCTGCAAGCTTTCACGAATTTTGTAATTCATGCTTTCAGAACGATCATCAAGTTTCGCTCTGATTCCTGCCGCACGCATCTCTTTGTAAACTTTTTCAGCGAAATCCGCGTGTTTTTCGTTGCTGATAGGAACAATCGCAACCTGAGTCGGAGCAAGCCATGTCGGGAATGCGCCAGCATAATGCTCGATTAAAATTCCGTGGAAACGCTCCATTGAACCGAAAATTACGCGGTGAAGCATTACAGGAGTTTTCATCTGACCGTCTTTATCCTGATATTTGATATCAAACCTTGCAGGAAGGTTAAAGTCAAGCTGAATTGTTGCACACTGCCATGTTCTGCCGATTGCGTCTTTAACTTTGAAGTCAATTTTCGGGCCATAGAATGCTCCGTCACCTTCGTTAATTTCGTATTTCATACCGCGTCTGTCCATTGCTTCTTTCAAGCCGGCTTCTGCACGGTTCCAGTTTTCAATTTCACCGACATAGCTTTCGGGACGGGTTGAAAGTTCAACTTCAAAATTCATGTTGAAGATTTTCATTGTATCTGCAACAAAGTCAATGATTTCATTGATTTCATCAACCAGCTGCTCCGGCGTACAGAAAATATGCGCATCATCCTGAGTAAAGCCTTGAACACGGGTTAAGCCCGCAAGCGCACCGGAATGTTCTTTTCTGTAAACAGTTCCAAGTTCAGCCATACGAAGCGGCAATGAACGGTATGAATGTCTGTTTGCTTGATAAATCAATATGTGGAACGGACAATTCATCGGTTTTAAAATAAACTGTTCATCAGAATCTTCCTCTTTTTCAAGGAAGAACATATTTTCACGGTAATGATCAGCGTGACCTGAAATTTCCCAGAGTTTTGATTTTGCAATGTGCGGAGTGTTTACAATAACGTAACCGCGTTTTCTGTGTTCTGTTCTCCAGTAATTTTCGATTTCTTCACGTACAACTGCTAAGTTCGGATGCCACAAAACAAGCCCGCCGCCAAGTTCTTCTCTTGTTGAGAACAGATCAAGTTTTGCGCCGAGTTTTCTGTGGTCGCGCTTTTCGGCTTCTTCAATGAAAGTCAAATAAGCCTGTAAATCTTCCTTATTCCAAAAAGCTGTTGCATAAATTCTTTGAAGCATTTTATTTTTAGCGTTGCCGCGCCAGTATGCACCGGCAACTTTGAGTAACTTAACAGCATTTGCTTTAATAAATGATGTATTTGGAATATGCGGGCCTGCACAAAGGTCGTTGAATAAAACATTTCCGTCTTTATCTTTTGTTAAATACAAAGTCGGGTTGTCATTTCGGTGTTCTTCGAGCAGTTCAGCTTTGTAAATTTCGCCTTCTGCTTTAAATTCTGCAATCTGCTTGTCAACGTCAGGAATTACGTATTTTTCAAATGAAAGATTTTGTTTAATGATATTTTTCATTTCTTCTTCGATTTTGACAAGGTCGTCTTCTGTAAACGCATAGCCATCTGTCATATCGAAATCATAATAAAAGCCGTTTTCAACAGCCGGCCCGATAGCTAACTTTGCCTGCGGGAAAAGCTTTTGAACAGCCTGTGCCATGACGTGAGAGCAGGAATGTCTCAGAGTGTGTAAAGTTTCAGCATTTTTTTCCATAAAAATTTCCAATCTGTCCTTTTGGGATTTCGGCGAACCAGGCAATGCACAAAAACCTCTCATACATTAAGCTCGCCCCCGGGGTGGACCCCCCAAACTAACTACAATAAAACTTTAACACTGACATGAATTTATTACAAGGAACAGCAAAGCTTAACAAAAAGTAATGAGACTTAGTTTAATTTAATATTTTTGTTATATTATTAATATGTAATTATATACCCATGAAAGAGGTTTAAATGAACACAGCAACAGTTGTAGGAAGAGTCGGACGCGACGCTGAAGTCAGATACTTTGAATCAGGAAAAGTTAAAGCACAATTTTCACTGGCAGTTAACCGCTGGGATTCAAAAACAAAATCAGAAGTAACTGATTGGTTTAACATTGACGTTTGGGATAAACAGGCAGAATTTGCCGGAGAATATATTAAAAAAGGCATGCAGGTTGTTGTTGATGGCAGAATTGGACAAAACAAGTGGACTGATAAAACAACAGGCAACGAAAGAGAATCTTTCTTTGTAATCGCAAACAATATCAGACTTTTAGGCTCAAAAAGAGACGCTGAGAATGATAATAACTTCTAACATAACAGGAATTATAGCGGATGATTTGACCGGCGCAAATGATACTGCTCTGCAGTTTTATAATCATGGCGCAGCCACTCAAATCCTTTTGAATTGTGATGAAGAGCCTTTGAATATCAAAGGAACACAAACATGGGCGCTATCAACAGAAACAAGAAATGTTGACGATGAAACAGCTTATCATCAGGTTAAAGAAGCAGCCCAAATGTTTGTTGAAAAGTTAAAACCTGATTATTATTATAAAAAAATAGATTCAACAATTCGCGGAAACATTGCTATTGAAGTTTTGGCTTTGCTTGAAGTTCTTGAATGGGATGCTTCTATAATTATTCCGGCATTTCCTTCAGAAGGACGCGTTACGATTGGAGGCTATCATTTATTGAAGGGAATTCCGATTGAAAGAACTGAAATGGCACGCGACCCGCATTCACCTATCAGAGAATCGCATTTGCCGACACTTCTGAAAAGCCAGCTTGATGAAAGTTATGAACATCTTGTAGGCTTGATTGAACTTAAAACTGTAATGAAAGGCGCCGGACCGATTTTGATAAAGCTGAATGAACTTATCAAAGAAGGCAAAAAGCTGATTGTAGTTGATGCAGTCTCTACGGTTGACATTGAACAGGTTGTTCTTGCTATGAACAAATCGGATTACAATATTTTACCTACCGGAACGGCAGCGGCGGCACAAGTTTTAAGCGACTTATGGTATTCTGATTTAGAACCGCGACACATAAACAAAACAATACCTGAACTTCCTAAACTTATAATGTCAGGGAGCGCAACAGAAATTACAGCAAAACAGATAAAAAGACTTGAAGAATCCGATGAGTTTGAAAATACTTTATTCATTGAAGTTTCTCTTAAAAATATTATCAGCTGGGAGTTTGAAGAACTTACTGAACGGATTTGCGGAAATCTTGTGCAAAACAATATAGTAGTTGTTCATACGTCAAATCTTATAACTGATTTTGACGGCTTCTCGGAAGAACTTTTGGAAGCTGATTTGACAAAAGCAAGTCTTGCCTGTTTGATTACGGATTACCTTGCTGAACTTACCAAACGCATTACCGAAAAACGCGAGTTTATTCTAATAACTTTAGGCGGCGAAACTTCATACAAATGCTGCGAAAAAATCGGAGCAACTCAATTGCAGATTGTGGATGAAGTGGCACCGGCAATTGCTTTATCGCTTGACCATAATGCCCAATGGATTGTCACAAAATCAGGTAATCTAGGTGGAATAAATACTTTAATAGATATTCTAAAGTATTTTGAGCATCATGAATAAACTATCTTTTTCAACATACGTAAATAAGGAGAAGAGGCTATGAGAAATAAAATCGCAATTACCACAGGCGATCCAAACGGTATTGGTGCAGAAATTACAATTAAAGCCTTAAATAAACTTAATTTGCCGGATTATAAAATCGTATTAATTACTAATAAAAAAATACTTGATTTCTATGGGAAACTAGACAAGGATTACGAAATTATTGAAATTCCGTTTGATGCAGAAATTGAACCGGGCCGGGTTACGAAAGAATGCGGAGAATTCTCATTCCAGTCAGTTAAAAAAGCTTGTGAAATAAATCCTGCCGCAATAGTTACAGCACCGGTTGCCAAAAATGCTCTTTATTTAGCAGGCCACAAATTCAACGGTCAAACTGAAATTTTACAAAAATATCTTGCCCATGACGGGCAGCATGCCGAAATGCTTTTTGTAGCCGGTCAATTCAGAGTCCTTTTGCTAACAAGGCACTGCGCTTTGAAAGATGTAACAATATCAAAAAAAATGCTCGTTGAAAAAATTAAAAAATTAAACAATATTTTTGAAGAAAAATTTGAAATAATTCCTCCAAAATTTGCACTTTGTGCATTTAATCCTCATGCCGGAGAAGATGGGATTTTGGGCAGTGAAGAACTTGAAATTTTAAATCCGGCAGTAAAAATTTTACAAAAAAAAGGAATTAACATAACATATCCACTAGCAGCTGACACTTTATTTGTCGAAGCTGCAAAAAAATACTATGCAGAAAAAAAGCTTCCTTATGATTGTTACATTGCAAACTACCACGATCAAGGTTTGATTCCAATAAAAACCGTTGCGGGTGATAAAACGGTGAATATGACTATAGGTCTTGATATAATAAGAACATCGCCCGGTCATGGCACAGCATTCGACATTGCAGGCAAAAATATTGCTGATGAAACAGGTATGATTGCTGCAATTAATGAAGTTTTATAAATAAGAAATATCAATTTCGCCAGTGAAAAACATTAAATTAATAAAAAGACCTCTTTTCAGAGGTCTTTTTAATATCTATAAAATATTTACACTGCAACTACATCTTTTTTCTGCTGTTTATCGTTCCAAAAATCAACAAGCATTGAACAGAAGAAGATAGATGAGTATGTTCCGATAATAATACCCAAAATCATTGCTAATACAAAGTCTCTTGTTGTAACTCCACCAAAGAAATAAAGTGCCAAAAGTGTAATCAAAGTCGTAAATGATGTATTGATACTTCTTGTTAATGTCTGGTTAACTGAAGCGTCAACAATTTCACCAAATGACATTTTCTTTGAATAATATCTCAAATTTTCACGAATTCTATCAAATACAACAATTGTATCATGAACCGAAAACCCTATTACTGTAAGAATTGCAGTGATAAAAAGACCGTCAATTTGAACATTATACAACAATCCTAAAATTGAAAATATTCCCACAACAAACAAAACATCATGCAAAACCCCAAGTATTGCTGCCAACGCATAATCAAACCTAAAACGGAATGACAGGTATGCAACTATTCCTAAAAAAGCTAGAGTTACGGCAATAAGAGAGTTTTTAAATAATTCTTTCCCCATTGTCGGGCCAACTGAGCTGACAGACATCAATTCAGGATTTGCATATTGCTCCTGCATAACTTCTGTTATTTTGTCACCGTCTGTTGAATTTTTATCAATAAATTTTGTTCTTACTGAAATTATTGACTGAATTTCAGAGGCTGTATTTTTTTGCTGGTCGCTGTTAACGTTCAAAATTTGCAGATAAGGATTTTCAATACCTTTTTCTTCAAGTGTCTCTCTGATTTTTGTCAAATCGTTATTTGTAACTTTTTCAACAATTCCATATTGTAAAATCGTACCGCCAGTATAATCAATACCAACTTTTAAAGGAGCATGGTTTGGATATGTAACAGAGGAATAAATCATTGCAATTATTCCCGGCACAAGAAGAAGTGTTGTGAGTGCCATCCACCACCATCTGAATTTTACAATATGCACCAAGTGTTTTCTTCCTATATTTAACATTTTTATTTACCTTTCTAAATTATATATTATGAGAAATTCTTAACAAGCTGACTAATCCAAGATTCCAAAACGGGCTTTTTCACGTTTTGTTTCTTCTGCACGATAGCTTTCGCCTATTTCTTCCTTTTTAAGTCCGAATAATCCTGGATGTTTCAATTCGCCTGTACCGAAAATCAAGTGCATAAAGTTTTTCGTTACAGTGATTGCCGTAAACATTGAAACCATAACACCTAACGCAAGAGTCAATGCAAATCCTTTTACAACGCTTGTTCCAAGCAGGTAAAGAATTACACATGTAATTATAGTTGTCATATTTGAGTCAAAAATACTGGTGAAAGCTCTGTCAAAACCTGAATTTATAGCAGTAAAAAGATTTCTTCCGGCTCTCAGTTCTTCTTTTGTTCTTTCAAAAATAAGAATATTTGCGTCAACCGCCATACCAATTGAAAGGATGAAACCTGCAATACCTGCCAATGTCAAAGTTACAGGAATAGTTTTAAACAATGCAAACAATATTAAACTGTAAATTATCAAAGCAATATCAGCAATTAATCCCGGAACATGATAGAAAACCAGCATAAATATCATAACCGCTCCAAGCCCGATTATACCGGCTTTTTTAGAAGCCGCAATACTATCTGCGCCGAGTGTCGGTCCAACAGTATTTTCTTCAACAACTTCCGCAGGAACAGGAAGTGCGCCGGCATTTAGCAAATCTACCATTCTTTCGGCTTCTTCATAAGCAAAACCACTGTCGCCGCCGGAGATTTGAGCGTTTCCTCCGTAAATAGGTTCTCTGATAACAGGTGCGGATTGCAATTCACCGTCAAAGAAAATTGCCATTTGCTGATTTACAAGCTCTTCAGTCAATTGAGCGAATTTCTTAGCACCTTCTGCATTAAATTCCAAAGATACAACCCACTGTCCTGATGAATCTGTTGTCAATTGAGATTTTGATAAATCCTTACCTGTCAAACCTGTAGATTCCCAAGATACAACGCCTTTTTCAGCTTTGCCCGGTCTTTTAAATTCTAGTTGAGCAGTTTCACCGATAAAAGCCTTTGCTTCTTTCAAATCTGTAACGGCAGGAATTTCAACTAACAATCTTTTGTCACCAACCTGCTGTACAACGGTTTCTGAAACGCCAAGCTTGTTAACGCGCTGCTCAATTGCAAACTGCAAATGACTCATAACCTCCGGTGTAATTTCTTTTACCTGGTCAGTGGTTTGCGCTTCAAGAACAAGTCTTGAGCCGCCGACCAAATCAAGTCCGAGTTTTGTCGGCTTCATGAGAATTACAGCAATTGAAGTTACTACAATTGCAACAATTACCCAAAACATAATAATTTTGTTTTTCACTTTTTTATTCCTCTTTTACTGTATTTTTATATGTAGTTTTCAGACAGGACAATCCTGTGAACTTTTATATTTTATTTAAAAATATAAAATTAATTTATAACCTTATCCGGCTAATTCGGTTTTAACTTTATCAACAACCGCAAATAATTCAGCTTTTTGCGCCTCGTCAAGCTGAACCAGCGGCAATCTGACATAATCTTCAATTAACCCGATATGCGAAAGTGCAGCTTTAACCGGAACAGGATTGGGTGCCATGAAAAGCTTTCTGAAAACCGGGAAAAGCGTTTTGTGCATATTTTTTGCGGCTGTAACCTCACCGGTTTTAAAATTTCTAATCATAGATTTTAATTCAGCGCCAAAAAGGTGTGATGCAACTGAAATTACGCCATGAACCCCAAGCGCCATCATCGGAAGAGTTAAACTGTCGTCGCCTGAATAAATTGCAAAATCAGCCGGACATTGAATTTTCATTTCAGAAATCAAATCCATATCAGAACAACTTTGCTTAATCGCAACAATATTTGAATACTTGTCTGCCAGATATGCCACTGTTGCAGGAAGCATGTTCACACCAGTGCGGGACGGAATATTATATAGAATTACCGGCAAATCAGAGGCTTCCGCAATTGCGGAAAAATGTTCAATCATGCCTTTTTGCGAAGGTTTGTTGTAATAAGGAACAACAGACAAAACAGCATCAACTTCTTCTTTTTGTGCCAGTTTTGTCATTTTAACCGCAGTTTCTGTAGAATTTGAGCCGGTATTCATAATAATTTTAGATTTGTTTGCACAAGCCCGTTTTACGGTTGAAAGAAGCTCCAGCTCTTCTTCATGGGTTAAGGTAGGGCTTTCCCCTGTTGTTCCGGCTACAAGAAGGGTTTCACTTCCGTTTGCAATCAAATATTTTGTAAGTTCTTCAGTTTTATTATAATCAATTTCTCCGGATTTATTCATCGGCGTAACCATAGCAGTAACAACTTCACCTGCGTCAAATCTCAATGCCATATAAAACCTCTTTCTGTTAAAATATCCCTATTTAAAATGATTATATTACAAAAGAACTCAATATGTTTAAAATATTAAGATATTTAATTTCTTTTTGTATAAATGAAAGAATTTATGCTAACATCTTAAATATGAACTGGAAAAATTTAAGTAGAAAGAGAAAAGCTTATATTCTGGGATTGCTGACGCTTATTGGCATTTTGGCATGGGCATTTATTTCTGCAGGCGTGATAACCCACAATTTTAACAGAAGCCAGCTTGCGACTCAGGAAGATAAACAGGAAGCTTTAATCAACGGACTTATTCTGACAGAAACAAAAAAATCAGAAAAATACTGGGAAATATACGGTGAAACAGGAACCTACAACAGCAATAACGAAGTTGCATTGCTTGATAATGTAATCGGAAATTTTTATGATGAAAACAATGAAGTTTCAATGAGTTTTGAGTCTTCGCATGGGACATATAACTCAAAAAAGAATGAAATTATTTTGTATGAACATACAATAATAGTAATAAAAGACGGGACAACATTACACGCAGACAGACTTACCTGGTCTGGTTCAAATAACCCGGTGACAGCCAGAGGAAATGTTGTAATAACAAGAAATAAAGATTTTTATGCCACCGCTGATGAAGTGGAAATCAGTCCCGACTATTCCACATTCAAAATTAAGGGCAACGCGGTTTCCAAACTATACGATAACAAGGAGAAAAAATGAAAAAAATACTGATTGCATTTATAGGGATATTTTTATTTGCATGTCTGGCAGCCCAGGCGGCAGATCTTGTTATTGAATCAAAAACACAGACATTTAATGAAGGCGACAGCAAAATCAAATTCAGCGGAGATGTAAAAGTTTCTGTTGACAGCCTTCGTGTTGAAGGGCAAAAAGCTGATGTGAGTGTAGTTGACGGACAAAAACTTGATACTGCAACATTTTACGACAAACCTTACGCATACGAAATCAAAAAAAATAAAAAACGTGAAGTTAAAGCAAATATTCTTAAATTATCGCTTATTACAAAGGTTGTCAGAGCCGAAGGAGATTCGCAGTCAATAGTTTTTGAAGGCCAGAAACCGATTGTTGTAATAAACGCAGATGTTCAGGAATACAACACAAAAACCGGTGTTATGACAGCAACCGGCGCCGTTACAATTATGTATAAAGAACTTGAAACATTCTCAAACAAAGCAATCATAAAAACCAATAAAAACGGAGATTTAAAAGACCTCGAATTAATAGGTAATGCAAGATTAAAACAGCAGGACAACGAATCTTTTGCTGACAGATTTTACTATGATGATGCAACAAAAATAGTCACTGCAACCGGAAATACAACAACAAATGCCATTATGGAGAATGGCGAAAAATTAACCTTAAAATCCGCAAGGCAGGAATACACTCAAAACACAAACACATTCAATGCAAGCGGCAATGTAAAAGTGTGGTATCAGGATTACTTTGCGCAAGGACCAAAAATTGCTGTCTATCCTGACAAAACAACAAAGAAACCTAATGAAATATATTTTGTCGGCCGCTCAAGCATAACACAGGGTATGCGCACAATTTATGCAGACAAAATCCGTATGATATTGAAACCAAAAGACTTCCATGCAGAAGGCAACACCCGCACAGTAATTAAAAACATCGGAGGCGGCGGCAGTGGCGATGATGAAGAAATGACACTTGGATTATAGCAGCCCTTGAAGGAGTACTTATGAGTAAGATTGAACAGGCATTAGAAGCATTCAAGAAAAAAGATTTTGAAAAAGCTTTGGACTTATTCAGTTCGGTTGTTGAAACCGGCGAAGAATCCGCTGAAATTTATAACAACATCGGGCTTTGTTACCTTCACAGGGGAAACACCGAAAAAGCCGAAGAAAATTTTCTTAAAGCACTGAATTTAAATCCTAAATTGGCGCAGATTTATGTAAACCTAGCCGAACTTTATTATAAAGAAAAAGATTACGAAAATGGCATCCAGCTTTTGTCACAGGGAATTTATGAGCTTCCGGAAGAAATGGTTCTGGCACACTTTCTTGCAAGGTTTTACATGGAAGACGCGCGGTTGGATTTGGCAATTGACGAACTCGAAAAAATTCTTGAGCATCAGCCGGAAAATTATGACGCTTACTATGATTTAGGCAAAGTTCATTTTGAACTCGGAAATTACGCGCTTGCAGCTGAAAACTTTGAAAACGTTCTCCAATACAAAGAAAATAACGAATGGCTTTATTATTATTTAGGTCAGGCATACGAAGCTAATGATGAAATCGACAAGGCGCTCTCTAATTTTCTAAAAGCCATTGCTGTAAATGACGCATTTCATCCGGCATATAAAAAAGCGGCAATTTTATTTCTGGCACGCGGCGATATGGAAGATGCAATCGAATATTTTGAATCTTATATGGAATTAAATATTCCCGACGAAGAAAAAGAAAATATCAAAAAACTTGTAGAAAGAATTAAGAAGAAGCAGGAAAATGAAGAATAAATACTGGATAGCATTTTCATCAATAGAACAAATCGACAGCGCTTTTACACTCAAAATTTTCGAACATTTTAAAGACATTGAAAAAGCGTTCAACGCAACGTCCGACGAATTGAAAAATATCGAAGGCTTGAGTATAAAAAAGGCTGAAAACTTTTTAAAATTCCGCGACAAAACAAATCCTGACAAAGCCTTAGCGTTCGTAAACGAAAAAGAAATCGGATATTTGACTTTCGATGATGAAAATTATCCTGTAATGCTAAAAAATATTGACGACCCGCCGGCAGTGCTTTTTTATAAAGGCGATTTGAAAAGCATTAATTTCGAAAAAACTCTGGCAGTTGTAGGCTCAAGAAAAACTTCAAAATATGCAAAAGAAGCTGTCCACAGACTTTTGGAAGGACTTGCAAATACAGATATTTGTATAGTTTCAGGACTTGCCTCCGGCGTTGATACGGCGGCACATGTTGCAGCACTTGACAACAATTTAAAAACCATAGGCGTTATTGCAAGCGGCTTTGACTACATTTATCCTGCAGCAAACAAAGATTTGTACAAAAAAATTGAAAAAGGCGGCGGCGTAATTTTCACTGAATATTACCCGACATTCGAACCTTTAAAATTCAGATTTCCGCAAAGAAACAGAATTGTTTCAGGGCTTTCATATGGAACACTCGTAGCAGAGGCCTCTATCAAAAGCGGCGCGCTTATTACGGCTCACCTGACACTTGATCAGGGGCGCGAATTAATGTGCATTCCGGGGCTTATTACAAATCCGAATACCGAAGGCATTTACAAGCTTCTCAAAAACGGAGCAGCACTCATTACAAAATCAGAAGATATTCTTGAGGCGCTAGGGTGGGAAATCAAACCCGCCGAACAATTAAAAATGGATTTAGAAAATCTTGATGAGACAGAAACAAAAATTCTAAAAGCAATTGAAGTTGAGGAAAAAGGCGTTGATGAAATTATGGCAATTACAAAAATGGATATTGATACGCTTTTAATTAACTTGACAACAATGGAGCTTAAAGGCATAATAGAACAGGTCAACGGCGACAGATATAAGAGGGCGTAAAAATATAAATGGCAAAGACATCATCAGCGGCAGAAAAACCCGCTAAAAAAGCATCTAATAAAAAAGAAAAATCTTTAGTAATAGTCGAGTCTCCTGCAAAATCTAAAACAATCAGAAAAATTTTAGGAGACAGCTTTCAAATTGAAGCGAGTTTCGGGCACGTCAGAAACCTTCCGGTAAAAGACCCTGCAACCGAAAATCTCGGCTTTGATATCCAGAATCATTTTGCGCCAAAATTCGAAGTAATTCCCGGCAAACAGGCAGTTGTGAAAAAGCTTAATGATATGGCTCAAAAAGTTGACAAAATCTATCTTGCATCCGACCCTGACCGCGAAGGAGAAGCTATAGCCTGGCATGTCCGCCAGCTTTTGAAAGTTCCGGACGAAAAAGTTTTGCGAATTGTCTTTAACGAAATTACACCCAAAGCCGTGAAGCATTCTGTCGAAAACCCGCGCGGAATTGACATGGATATGGTGCAAGCCCAGCAGACCCGCCAAATCTTAGACAAACTTGTTGGTTACAAATTAAGCCCGGTTTTATGGAAACAAATCGGTAACAGAAATCTTTCAGCCGGCCGCGTCCAGTCAGTTGCGCTTAGAATGATTTGTGAGCGCGAAGAGGAAATCGAAGCATTTGTTCCGCAGGAATACTGGTCAATTCACACAGATTTGGACAAAGACGGAAAAGTTTTCGAAGCAGAGCTTTCAAAATACAAAAACAAAGCAATCGAAAAAACAATCAAAAATCAGGAAGAAGCACAAAAAATTGTTGATTATTTAAAAGACCCGTCACGCGAATTTGAAGTCGATAAAGTTACAAAAAAAACAATAAAGCGAAAGCCGACGGCGCCTTTTATCACCTCAACGCTGCAACGCGCGGCAAGTTCAAAACTCGGATTTGGCGTTCAAAAAACAATGCAGGTTGCCCAGAAACTTTACGAAGGTATGGAAATCGACGGCACTCCAGTCGGTCTGATTACCTATATGAGAACTGATAGTGTCAGGGTTTCAGACGATGCGCAAGGCATGGCAAAAGATTTTATCCTCAACAATTACGGCGAAAAATATTACCCCGAAACTCCGAATATTTACACAAAAGGCAAACAAAACGTTCAGGACGCGCACGAAGCAATTCGTCCCTCATACCCCGAACGCACGCCTGACAGTATTAAACAGTATCTTGACGCCGACCAGTACAAGCTTTACAAACTTATCTGGAATAAATTCATGTCCTCGCAGATGTCAAATGCAGAAATCGCAAACAAATCAATCGAAATTAAGGCAGGTGACTGCACCTTGAAAGCCGGAACTTCAAAAGTCACATTCGACGGTTTTTTAAAGCTTTACAACGACTCAGAAGAAGACGAAAAAGCAGCAGATTCTAAAATTCCGGATTTGGAAAAAGGCGACAAAGTGCTTTGCAAAAAAATAACACCCAAACAACACTTTACACAGCCGCCGCCGCGCTACAACGAAGCATCGCTGGTTAAAGCGCTTGAAGAACACGGCATCGGACGTCCGTCAACTTATGCGACAATTATCACGGTTATTCAAACGCGAAAATACGTAGAAAAACGAGAAAAAGCGCTTCATCCGACACTTTTGGGACGAACGGTTTCAAAACAGCTTGTTGCACAGTTTGCCGACATTATGGATTACAAATTCACAGCCGGCATGGAAAGCAAGTTAGACGATATCGCTGAAAAAAAGCTGATTTGGAACGAAGTTTTAGAGAAATTTTACGAACCGTTTATTGTGGAAGTGAACAAAGCCCTTGGCAGCAGCGAGCGTGTAAAAATTGAAAGCAATATTAAATGCCCGAACTGCGGCCAACCAATGCTTGTCAAAACAAGCCGTAAAGGCCAGCAATTTTTGGGATGTTCAGGCTATCCTGACTGCAAAACCGTTATGTCAATGAATGTTTTGACTGAAAACTTGGAAGGCGCCCCATCAAATGAACCGGAAGTTTGCGAAGAAAAATGTGAAAAATGCGGGTCTGATATGGTGTTCAAAACCGGTCCGTACGGGAAATACATGGAATGCACAAATGAAAACTGCAAGCACAGAAAACCTTACCGCCGCTCAACCGGCGTGACCTGCCCTAAATGCGGCAAAGGCGTTATTGTTGAGAGAAAATCAAAACGAGGAACAGTATTTTTCGGCTGTGACAAATATCCGGACTGCGACTTTGTTTTATGGAATGAACCGACAGGTGAAGTTTGTCCTGACTGCGGCGGGCTTTTAGTAAAAAAAGAACTTAAAAAAGGCACAACAATCGAATGTTCAAACCGTTCATGCGGCTACAAGGCTCCGGTCACTGAGACTGCTGAGGCGGAGACACCAACTGAAAATGCGGATAGTTAGAAAGGAGGCATAATGCAAAAATTCGGACTTATCGGATATCCTTTGGGACATTCAATTTCTGCGTTTATTCATAGAGCAGGCTTTGAAAGTCTTGGAATAAAAGCAAGTTATGAACTTCTTGAAACTAATCCTGAGGATTTGGTTGACCGCGTGAAATTCTTTAAGCACGAACATTATGCCGGTTTTAATGTGACAATTCCGCTAAAGCTTCCGATTTCACTTTTTGTCCAAGAAGTTGACAAATACGCAGATATTGCAGGTGCTGTTAATACCGTAAAAATCAATTCTGACAAGACATTCAAAGGTTTTAACACAGATGCCTCAGGTTTTAGAAAAGCAATTCCGAAAGATATTGATTTAAAAGGTGCAAATGTGGCGCTTCTTGGAACAGGTGGTGCAAGCAGGGCTGCAGTTTTGGCACTTTCAGAATGCGGAGTGGCTGAAATTGGAGTTTACACAAGAAATATCCCGAACGCAATGGATTATATGGCTTACATGAGAAGAAAATTTCCGGCAATCACGTTTACGGCATATCAAATAGATCAGGTGCGCGACTTAAGCCGCTATCAAATGCTTGTAAACACAACGCCTATTGGTATGCAAGGACGTTCAGCTGATATGACGCCTGTAGAAGAGCCGGTCTTAAAGACGATGCAAGATGGCGCAACAGTGTATGATGTAATTTACAATCCTAAAAAAACAATTCTTTTAAAAACAGCAGAAAAACTTGGATTTAGAACAATAAACGGTCTTGATATGCTGATTTATCAGGCTATAAGCGCTCAGGAAATCTGGTTTGGCAGAACACCTGACTTTAACGCTATGAAAATTGCGGCTTTAGAAAATTTATAGTTAAGTTGCAAATAACAAAAAAATAATTTATAATAAACAATGAATATTCAAAAAAAGGAGATTTTCAAAAATGCTAAAATTCAGTAAACACACCACTTTGAGCCAGGGGGGGGGGGGCTTTAACATCTAACTCTCCTTTAATTTTTCATACAGCCTTTACAATGGCTGAAGTTTTGATTACTCTTGGAATTATCGCTATTATTGCGGCAATGACGCTACCAGCGCTGATTCAAAAGCAGCAAACAAAATCAATTCTGGTTTCTCTAAATAAAAGCTATGCAGAACTTCAAAATATAGTTAATTTAATCTCGAACGAACATGGTGAAGATATCGGGAACGTTATAAAACTATATGATGACGCTCAAACGAAAAATCTTTTTATGAAATATTATGATAATTCCAAGGACTGCAGCAACAACTCCTGCTACAAAGAGGATATCATATATTATACATATACAGGGAAGCGACTCACAAATTCAGGCGGTAACACTCCGAATTCAAACTACTATTTTTCTCAAAACAAATTCATAACTAAAGATGGCAGACTGTTTGTGTTTGGGGGGACTAATGAACACGGACGTATGATAAGCGTTGATGTTAACGGGCCATTTAAGAAACCAAATGCCTGGGGACGAGATGTTTTTACATTCCGCATTATGGAAAAACAAATTATGCCTTGCGGCGGCAAGATAAGCTGCTCCAATACATATAACTACAATTGCAATGAGTCGGAGAAAGGCTACTATGCAGGACTTGGCTGCACATATTATGCACTCACTAAACCAGGATTTCTTGATGCTAAGTATTATTACAAAAAATATATTCCAGGTGAATTATAAAAACTTAACAAGTCTGCCTTTTACAAATATCTTTGGACAATCGGGTATGAAATTCCGTTTGTAAAAGACCTTTCGGTCAGTCTTACTCCTAAACAGCATTGTTTACGCTTAAACTGTGCACGAAGAATTTTTTTCACGGTTTCGTCAACTAAAGCCCTGTCATATTTTTCATAAATTTCTTCTATCGGGCAAAGGTTTTCAACATACATTTCAATAATATCATCAAGCACAGCATATTCAGGCAAGCTATCCTGATCTTTCTGGTTCGGACGAAGTTCAGCAGAAGGCGCTTTATCTATAATTTCCTGCGGAATAATTTCGCAATTTCTGTTAATATAATTTGAAAGTTTGTATACATTTGTCTTTGTCAAATCACAAATTAGGTTATAGCCTCCGGCCAAATCGCCATATAAGGTTCCGTAGCCCATTGACGCTTCAGATTTATTACCGGTTGAAAGAAGAAGGTAATTGTCGCGGTTTGAGAAAAACATCAAAATTAAGGCCCGCAATCTTGCCTGCAAATTTTCTTCCGCCAAATCATGAAGTCTTTCATGAGCAACTTTTTCCATAAAATTATCAAAAAGCGGCGTTATTGAATGCTTGATAGTTTTAATTCCAAGATTTTGCGCCAGGGCTATAGAGTCTGTCACACTGCCTTCAGAAGAAAACATGCTCGGCATAAGAACGCCCAAAACGTTTTCTTTGCCCAGAGCTTCCGCAGCAAGCGCCGCAGTCAAAGCACTGTCAATACCGCCTGAAAGACCTAAAATTACTTTTTTAAATCCTGTATTTTCACAATATTCTTTCAACGCGAAAGTTGTTACTTTATAAACACTTTCTTCCATTTTTTCAGGATGAAATTCAATAGGTTTCTCAAAATCCAGCACCGATGTAACTTCCTCACAAACAGGAAACTGCAAAACAATTTCATTATTTTTGTTTTTGGCAAAGCTTCCGCCCGCAAAAATATTTTCATCTGCCATTCCGATTGAACTTATGAAAATAAAATCAGTTTTTGCCTCAATACTTTCAACAAAAGCATCGTAAGTATTCATTGCAAAGTATTTATTGCGGGCAAGAATGTACAAATCACAGTCAACATCTTCAATAAAACTGTCGGAGACATAAACTTTTTTTCCATCAAATTCAAAAAATTCAACTTCTTCAACTATCTCATCCTTTATCAAAACATCGCCTAATAAAATGGTTTTCGGGAATTTTTTTTCGGCAATTTTCCCGAACATTTCCGCTTCTTTTTGAAGACAAGTTTGATCATAAACAAGGTCTTTTCCGCCAAGCGCTTCAATATCAGCACGCGGGAATATTATCAACTCTGCGTCTGACTTTTCAATATGTCTGATTATATTTTCATAATTAAAGTTAAAATCTCCTGTTTTTAATTTTATTTGAGCAATTTCGATTTTCATAATTTCTCCTATTTGTCGAGTTTTAAATAATTAGTATCTTTCCAGCGCAAATCAAGGTACTTGATTTTTGTATCCATAAGCTGAACCTCCGGAAGGATGGACGGAATTCTTTCAATCCTTTCATTCACATGCTCATCAAGTCTTCCCAATCTGATGTTAACAGATTTAATTTTTACATACACATCTTCAGGATTTCGAAGGTCAATGTATTCAACCGGTTCCTTGGAATAAACCTCTATATATCTTGCAATTTTGTCCAGCTTTTGGAGTTTTTTCAAATCCCATTTGCTGTAATCATCGCCTTTGTTACCGTATGAAAGCACAAGAAGGGTTTTAAACTCCGGTTTTAGCGGAAGATATTCCCGCCCGATAAGTTTTCCGTCTTTTGTGAAAAATGCAACAGGCTGAACCTTAGCGTCAGGCGAAATCGAAATAAAAGGCTCACGTTCTCTCAGTATAATCTGCAAACGCGCCGGAAACGCATATCTTCTTATGTAAACTTCTTCAACCGGTGAAAATTGCAAAAGCTTTTCCTTTAAATTATCGGTTTTTGCCATGTATATCGGAACATCCGGTACTTCAACGCTTTTCAAGGCCGCGAGAATTTTATTCGTCGAAACTATTTTATTGTTCAAAATCTCAAGCGTACCGCTGTCAGAAACAGAAAAAATATTTTTATCAACATACCACTGCGGCATTTGAGTAAGATAAACAAGTGCAACAATGATTAAAACATTCATAACCAGACACAGAAAAGTACGAAACGTATTTTGACGTTTACGCCCTTTGCGAATCTGACGGCTGCGCTGCATGCGTTTTACAAGCTTTTTACCATCAATAATTTCATCTTCTGGTATGTGAGTATTTTCATCCATGTTTTTTCTGCCGTTTATTTATTCAAACCTGCACTGTTTAAAATTATTTGAACCAATTCATCATAGGAAATTCCCATTGCCTTTGACTGCGCGGGAAGGTCACTTGTAGCTGTCATTCCGGGACTTGTGTTAATTTCAAGAAGATATGGAATATCCTCTTTCATCATGAAATCAACCCTTGAAACGCCGCTACAGCCTGCTGTTTCAAAAGCTTTCACCGAAATTTCCTTAACTTTATCGCTGACGTCCTTTGACAAACTTGACGGACAAATAAATTCAGACATTCCGCTTGTATATTTAGCTTCAAAGTCATACCATTCGGTTTTAGGTCTTATTTCGAGAATTTCAGTCGCAAAATTTTTACCGGTTTTTGAGTCAGTAAGAACGCCGACTGTTACAAAAAATCCATCGATAAATTCTTCAATTAAAACATCACTATTATACTTAACTGCAAGGTCATAAGCAGCTTTCAAGTCTTCTTTCCTGTCAACTTTTGTCATCCCAAAGCTTGAACCTTCAGATACAGGTTTTACAAAAAGAGGATATTTTAAATCTTTTGTTTGTTCAAAAATATCGTCTCCTTTTTGAACAAAAGCGGACTTTGCCATTATTATGTCAGGATTTGTTGAAAGAATTCGTTTTGTGAATTCCTTATTCATACACAATGAACTTGCCATAACGCCGCAGCCTGTGTATGGAATGCGTAGAATTTCCAAAATACCCTGAATACAGCCGTCTTCTCCGAATTTTCCATGAAGAGCGTTGAACGCATAATCGTATTTGCCGTTTTTAAGTTTAAGAGCAATATCTTCATCCACAACGACCATTTCAGCGTTTTTATAACCCAGCCGTTGCAAGGCTTCAAAGCAACCCCTGCCTGAACGCATAGAAATTTCTTTTTCTGTAGACAAACCACCGCAAAGAACTGCGATTTTAGCATTTTTATTTATATCATTTTCAACTTTTTGCATATTTCAACCTCTTCTTTATTTTTTCC
>QAMI01000041.1:39393-49798 GCA_003150395.1 Candidatus Gastranaerophilales bacterium
GCGATTTTAGCATTTTTATTTATATCATTTTCAACTTTTTGCATATTTCAACCTCTTCTTTATTTTTTCCTCCCAAAAATCTGACTTCAGGCTTCAATTTTATATTAAATTTTGTTTTCACGCGTGAATACATTTCATCCATAAGCCGCAAAACATCTAACGATGTAGCGTCGCCATCATTGATAATAAAATTCGCGTGATTTTCCCACACATGAGTCCCGCCTGAAACAAGGCCTTTAACACCAGCCGCATCAAGCAGCCTTCCTGCTGAGTCACCTTGAGGATTTCTAAACGTGCTTCCGCAATTTGGCAAAGTTAATGACGGCTGTTTGTTTTGGCGAAATGAAAGATTTTCATTCATTTTTTCCTGAATTTTTTCACTTGATGAAGGTGTAAGTTCAAATTCAGCTTCCAAAACAGAATATGGTTTACTCTGGCAGATTGACGTCCGGTAGCTGAACGCCATTTCTTTATTTGTTAGAGTTATCAAACCGTTTTCAGGACAATAAATCTTTGCAGATTTTAAAACATCAGCAATCATTTGTCCGTGAGCGCCTGCATTCATAAAGACCTCACCGCCGACAGAGCCGGGAAATGCAACCATAAATTCCAGACCGCTTAATTTTTTTTCTGCTGCCATTTTTGAAAGTTTTGTACCGCGCACGCCTGCGCCTGCAAAAACAGTATTACCTTCAAAGCGTATCTCGTCCATTTTCTTGGTACAAATCACCGCTCCATCGTATCCTTCAGATGAGACAAGGATATTTGACATATTTCCGGCAACAAAAGCGGCAGGTTCAATCTTTTTTATCTGCGTGAACTCTTCTAAAGTTGTCGGAAAATAAATTCTTGCGATTTTGCCGCCGATTTTAAATGATGTCATTTTTTTTACATCATAATTTTCTTCACATTGCAACATTAGCCACACCCTCCTCGTTCAGCGCAAGAAGTTCTTTCCCAAGTGAAGTAATTGTTCCGGCTCCTAGTCCGATTACGACATCACCATTTTCTAGAAGCGGGAAAAGTTCTTTTGCTACCGCTTTCATATCTCCCGGGATATGCTTGCAGGGAACAGTGATTTTTTTAGAAAGGTCTTGTGCAAAATCAGCACCTGTAACTCCGGCAATCGGTTCTTCTGAAGCCGCATAAACATCAGTTACAATAACTTTATCAACACCATCAAACGCGCCAAGAAAATCATTCCACAAATTTTTCAGACGGGAATATCTGTGCGGCTGAAAAACTGCAATCACGCGTTTGTTTTTGAAACTTTCAGCACAAGACAAAGTTGCTTTAATCTCTGTCGGGTGGTGAGCGTAATCATCATAAATTGTTATTCCGTCGAATTCACCAACTTTTTGAAATCTTCTGCCCATGCCGGTAAAAGTTGCAAAGTGTTTTTTAACTTTGTCAATATCAATGCCTGCCTGATGAAGACTTGCGACAACCGAAAGTGCGTTATAAACATTGTGGCGGCCTTTAAGAATTATTGATAGTGAAGTTAAAACTGTACCTTTAAAATAAATATCAAAGGTTGTACAATCCTGATTAAACACAATATTCTTTGCCGTGTAATCCGCTTCATTCAAGCCAAAGGTCAAAACTTTATGTGCATGAAGCTGTTTCAAAACTTCACAATCATTGTTAATCAAAATTATTGAATCGTCCTTCATATTGGAAATGAACTTTTCGAAAGTTTCTAAAAGCGATTTCATTCCGTCTTTGTAAAAATCAAGATGGTCAGGCTCAAGATTATTAATTACACAAACATTTGGTGCATATTTTACAATAGTTCCGTCGCTTTCATCAAGTTCTGCAACAAAATATTTTCCTTTTGTTGATTGTGAATTTACACCCAATTCAGGAATTATACCTCCAACAACAAAAGAGGGTTCATAACCGGCAAGAGCCAAAACATATGAAGCAAGTCCACTTGTTGTTGTTTTGCCATGAGTACCTGAGTATCCGATGAAAAACTTGTCTTGTTTTGAGATTTCTGCCAATAAATCCGAGCGGTGAAAAATTGGCAAACCTAATCTTTTGGCTTTTTTAAGTTCGGGGTTATCTTCTTTGATTGCTGTGCTTGCTACAACGACGCAATCCTCAGGTAAGTTGCTTTCCTCGTGTCCAATAAAAACTTTTGCACCCAATTTTCTTAATTTATCAATATATTTACTGTCTTTTATATCAGAACCGGAAACTTCACAGCCGTTTTCAAGCAAATATTTTGCAAGACCGCTCATTCCGATTCCGCCAATTGCTATAAAATGATACTTCTTATTCAAAACTCTATCCCTTAAAACTGTCTCTACATTGTTATTATAATACATAAATCCCCGCGTGTATCGAATGTTATAAATTTTTAATATAAATTAATAGCAAAAATTTAATCTTGTTTGTTTTATCTTAAACGTATGGGAATAATAAAAAATATCTATGATTTTATAAATATAATGACAAGCAGTAACAGTATTCAAAAAGGCCTGCAAAATTACAAAAAATTTAATAAAATTAAAAATTTAAAAAAGATTTTTCGAATAAACTCATTGATGGAAATAAAACCTTTCAGCTCAAGCTTGAAAGAAATTGCCTGTAAAATAAAAAATTCCTATATTCTATCCTCAATAAATATTGACAAAGAAACAGGTAAATATTCTTTTAAGAAACTTGGTATAATGAAAGGGTTTCCGGAATTAGTTGACAATTCTGAATATTATCCTGACATGAACTTTTACGAGTCCTTTTATGTACAAAAACTCAAAGCATTAGAATTAAGAAAAGGCACCGGGAAAAAACTTCTTCAGCTTGCACAATGTGAAAGCAGAAGATTCAATTGTAACGGCCGGATTCATCTTGACGCAGTTAACCCGGATAATCCTCCATTTTATTTTTACAGAAGTTTAGGTTTTAATTCACAGAGCAAATATCAGATTGAATGCATTGACAAATTAATGAAAAACAAAATTCCGTTTCCGCGGCCATACAGAAGCTGGTGCCTCTCAATGTACTTACCTAAAAATAAAACAGGCATTTGATTAAACCAAACACCTGTTTTTACTTTTAGTTTTACGAATAACCTTAAATTGGCAAATTATTTCACTACAATATTTACCAGCTTTTTAGGAACAACAATTGTTTTAACAATTGTTTTGCCATCTGTAAGCTCTTTAACTTTTGGACTTTCTAACGCCAAAGTTTTTAACTCATCATCATTCAAAGCCTCATCAGCTTCAATTTTGTCCTTAAGTTTGCCGTTAACCTGAACAATTAGCGTGATTGAACTTGCTTTTGCCAGATTTTCATCCCATTTTGGCCATTCTTCTTCATGAATTGAAGTTTTGCCGCCAAGTTCGCTCCAGGCTTCTTCAGTTAGGTGAACAGCAACAGGCGACATTAACTTTATTAAAGAAAGTATTGCAAAGCTAACAACCTGTTTATCTTCGGCATCCAGCTGTGATTTTTTACCCTGCCAATCATAGATTGCGTTCACAAGTTCGCGGTATTTTGAAATAACCGTGTTAAACTGGAAGTCGTTTGCAATATCAATTGAAATTCCTTTGATTGCCATATGAACCTTACGAACCAAATCGTCATTTTCTTTCTTGAGCGGGAATTCCAGCTTGTAATCAAGTGTGACATTTTTTGCATTTGAAGATATAAGCCGCCAAACTCTGTTCAAGAATTTGTAACAACCTTCAACACCTGCATCTGACCAGTCGAAATCTCTTGCCGGCGGTGAATCTGAAAGAATAAACAATCTTGCAGTATCAGCACCATAATTTTCAAAGATTTCATCAGGATCAACCGTGTTGCCTTTTGATTTAGACATTTTTGACCCGTCTTTCAAAACCATTCCCTGAGTAAGAAGGTTTTTGAAAGGTTCGTCAAAGTCAAGCAATCCTAAGTCGCGCAAAGCTTTTGTAAAAAATCTTGAATACAAAAGGTGAAGAATTGCATGCTCAATTCCTCCGACATACTGATCAACCGGAAGCCATTTGTTTACCAAATCTCTGTCGAAAGGTTTGTCAGCATTTTTGGCGTCTGAATATCTCAAGTAATACCAGCTTGAGCAAACAAAAGTATCCATTGTATCTGTTTCGCGTCTTGCAGGCCCGCCGCAGCAAGGGCAGGTTGTATTGACGAAAGTCTTTGATGTCGTAATCGGAGATTTACCAACAACACTGAAATCAACGTCTTTCGGAAGCAGTACCGGAAGCTGATCTTCAGGAACTGGCTGAATTCCGCATTTTTCGCAATAAACAACCGGAATCGGAGCGCCCCAGTATCTCTGACGCGAAACAAGCCAGTCGCGAAGGCGGTATTGAGTTTTAAATTCACCAAAACCATCTCTAACAGCCTTTTCGGTAATTGCTTTTTTGGCATCTTCATTGCTCATTCCATTGAATTCGTCGGAGTTAACCATAATTCCGGGTTCGGTATAAGCTTCATCCTTGCAATTAGAAGGATTTTCAGGATTTTCAATTACAACCTTCATAGGAAGATTATATTTTTTCGCGAAATCAAAGTCGCGCGTATCATGAGTAGGAACAGCCATTACAGCGCCGGTTCCGTATTCCACAAGCGCATAATCCGCGGTCCAGAGCGGAAATTCTTCGCCATTAAAGGGATTTATACAGTGAGTTCCAAGAGGAACGCCTGTTTTAACACGTTCAGTTGAAAGTCTTTCAATTTCAGACATTTTGCGGGCATTTGCACGATATTCCTCTACCGCTGCTTTGTTTTCTGGAGTTGTAAGTTTTTCAATATCTTTGTATTCAGGTGCCACAACAAGATATGTTATACCGTAAACCGTGTCAGGGCGGGTAGTGTAAACCGGAACTTCCATTCCAGGAATTTCTTTGACTTTAAATTTTAACAATGCCCCTTGAGATTTGCCAATCCAGTTTGCCTGCATTGTTTTAACGTTGTCGCCCCAGCCCGGAAGTTTGTCCAAATCTTCAAGAAGAACTTCGGCATAATCAGTAATTTTCAAAAACCATTGTGACAAATATTTTTTCTCGACAACATGGTCGCATCTCCAGCATTTGCCATCGATTACCTGTTCATTTGCAAGAACTGTTCCGCATTCTTCACACCAGTTAACAGCGGCTTCTTTTTTATAAGCCAGGCCCTTTTTATAAAGCTGCAAAAACAACCACTGGGTCCATTTATAATAATCAGGTTTGCAAGTAGTGACTTCTCTATCCCAGTCGTATGAAAGCCCTAGCATTTTAAGTTGTTTTGTCATATAAGCAATATTTTCATCAGTCCAGGTTTCAGGATTTGCCCCATGTTTCATCGCAGCGTTTTCAGCTGGGAGCCCGAAGCTGTCCCATCCCATCGGGTGAAGAACATTAAACCCGTTCATCTTTTTATAACGTGCAATTACATCTGTAATTGTGTAGTTTCTTACGTGTCCCATATGGAGTTTTCCTGATGGGTACGGAAACATTGACAATGCGTAATATTTCGGCTTATCGCTGTCATCTAAGGTTTTGAAAGCTTTATTTTCTTCCCAAACTTTCTGCCATTTCTTTTCAATTTCTTGAGGATAATATGATTCTTTCATCTTTTTCTCCCTAACTCTTATTCTGCAAAAAGATTAGCATAAAAAAGGTTTATTATCAATCTTGAAAATAACAATAAAAATAATTTATTTATACTATTACCGTTTTTGAAAATTTATATTATAATTTTGTATTATGAAGAAGAGATTTATTTTAACACTAATATTGAGTTTAGCATTTGCAGGTCTGCAGACAGAACCGGCGCAGGCAGGATTTATCGGAACTTATAAGGCTAAAATTTCAGAAACCAGAGAACTTAAAAACACTCAAAATGAGATTAAAGATATTTTCGTAAAACAAGATAACTTTACAAACTCTCATAATCTAGACAAACTGTCAGATTTATATGCTGAAAGTTTTATGAATAATGACGGTTTTGACAAAAAACTTTACTTTAAACTAATTAAAGATACATGGGAAACGTATCCTGAAATCCAATACGATACAGTAATCCGTGACATTCAAATTGATGGGGATTACGCAAGCGTTCAGACGTTTGAAACAGCACTTGCAGTAACCCATGAACAATCAGAAAAAGTTGATGCCTACGGTGAACTCCGCTCTTATGCCAACAGCATTTATTACCTCAAAAAATCCGGCAAAAAATGGCAGATTGTATCCGAACAGGTTTTAAGCGAAAAATCACAGCTCAAATACGGAGATGCAAGATTTATTAAAATGGATTTGAATGCCCCAAGAGTAATCAACGCCGGTGAAGAATATTCAGCGGAGCTTTCTATTGATTTGGCTGATGATGAAAGCGGAATTGCATCAATTGACAAACAGCTTGTAATTCATCCCCTCGACAAGCCTGAAGAAGCTTTTAGAGCAATAATGGCCGACAACCAACTCGAAAGAATTTTTACTGCAAATAAAAAAAATATTAATGAATATGCGACAGCCTCAATCGGAATTGCAAAATCAGAACCTTATGATGAAACTCACACAAAAGTTTATATGTCAGGAATTGCATTTTTAATGAGCAGAGTCAACGTAATTCCGCAAAATAACTTCATAAAAGAAGAGGAAGATAATGCACAAAAAGCTGAGTAGTTCAATATATTTGATTGTCTGTTTCATCTTTTTTCTATGGGTGGATTTGTACTTTTCCGCCCAGCTTGTAAGACAATTGGGAGCAGGGTTAAAAATTATAACTCCTGTTTTTGCACTTACTTATGTCAAAAATTACGGCGCAGCATTCAGCATAATGCAAAATGCAAGAGAAGTTTTGATTATACTTTCGGTTGTTGCAATTGTACTGCTCTTCGGCTATGTGATAAAACATTTAAAATCAATATCGTTTAAAAGCATATTTTTCATAGCACTTTTGTCAGCAGGCATCGCAGGAAATCTTCATGAACGAATTATCTATGGCTATGTAAGAGATTTTTTTGAAATTAAAGCTTTCAACTTTCCGGTTTTTAATATTTCTGATATATTTATTACGGTAGGTGTTATCGCACTAATAATACTTATTTTAATAAAAAAAACTAAATAATTTTTACAAAGGCTTTGTTCAACTTAATATGTTGTAAAAAGTTAAATTTTTATTTATAATATCTTTGGATATAAAAAGGAGGATAGATGAAATTGATGATTATACCTGAAAAAGCACTTGGGGGGGGGGGGCTTAAATAACTTTCCTCATTATACTTTTGCCAAAGCATTTACTTTAGCGGAAGTTCTTATTACTCTTGGAATTATCGGTATTGTTACCGCTATGACGTTACCTGCATTAATAGCAAATCACAATAAAAAGGTTATTGAAACTAGACTTAAGTCTTTTTATTCCACCATGAATCAAGCTATTGTTAGAGCCGAAGTTGATCTTGGCGATAAAAAATATTGGTTTATGAATTTATCTAATGATTGCAAAGCTGATGAATACAGTGAAACTTGTTTGAGAAGTTTTTATGATATATATTTGAAAAAATATTTGAATGCGCCTAAAACTTTTTATACTGTTGAATATAATGATTTAATCTCCAAGAAAGGATCTCTTTGGATTTATTTTTCTAATGGAAGCGGTGTAAAAATGGGATATAGCGGACGAGATTATGCTTTTTTTCCAGTTGCTTCAAAAATGGATAAAGATAATCGTACTAAATGCAAAGATTACTTTATTTTTGCTTTATACCCAAATGCGTCTGAGAAAACACAAATAAGAGCCATCGCATTTAAAAATAAAGGATTGGAACCTTATATTAATACTGATTGGGACGGGACAAGAGAATGGCTTGTACAACATAAACAATGCTCTAAGCTAATCCAACTTAATAATTGGGAAATTCCTGAGGATTATCCTGTTAAATTATAAAATCTATTATAAAATTCTTGCAACAACAAAGGAAAGTTTTAATTTTTTTATTTTTCAACTTTTCTTTGTTGTTCTTATAACCGCATTAATCAGACTTAATTTAAAAAGTTTCTTATTTACTGTATAATTTATTTTAGAAACGGATTTTATATATGATTTTTTTAGCAGATGAAAATGATGAAAATACAAGACTGGATAATTTTCTGACAGCAGTCACTATTGATTTGGCACGGGCAAAAATTCAGAGTCTGATTAAATCCGGTAATGTAAAGGTTAACGGAACAATTAAGAAACCTTCTTACTGCGTCAAAGAAGGCGACAAAATAGAATTTTGTATTCCAGAAGAACAGAGTTTAAAAATTGAGGCAGAAAATTTACCGCTTGAAATTATATATGAAGATGAAAACATGGCTGTAGTAAACAAACCATCAGGGATGCTTACACACCCTACTTCAACTGAAAAATCCGGAACTTTAGTCAATGCACTTCTTTTTAGGTTTGGTGAAAATCTTTCTGATATAAACGGCGAATTCAGACGCGGAATTGTTCACCGGCTTGACAAGAATACATCCGGACTTTTGATGATTGCAAAAAATAACAAAATGCATGAATACCTTGCAGATTTAATAAAAAATCACAATTTAACAAAAAAATACAGAACAATTGTTAAAGGGAATTATCCAAAAGATGATGACATAATTGAACTTCCGATAGGCAGGCATCCAACGCAGCCTCACAAAATGTCCGTGATTGAAAATGGAAAAGAAAGCACCACCATCGTCAAAGTTTTAGAAAGATTTAAAGATGCAACCTATTTGGAGATAACTCTTGTTACCGGAAGAACCCACCAAATCCGTGTACATTTAAGCAGCAAAGGTTTTCCTGTTTTTAATGATACACTCTACGGCGCCGGAATGGCAAAAGTTAAAACTGATGAACAAGTGTTACAATCGTACTATTTGAGATTTACAAAACCGTTTTCTGATGAAATAATAGAGCTGAAAATTGAGCCTGATGAAAAAATAAAAAAAGTACTCAATTATCTGAAAAACAGGAGTTAATTTATGAAATATGTATTTTGGACAATTGCTTTTATTATAACAATAATATGGATTTATCTGGTTATCGCAAACCTGACAGCAACAGGCGGAATAACATTACTGGACAATAATCTTGCTCAGACATTCGCTACATTTCCAAAAAGAATTGTTCTTAATATGGGTTTGATTATTTGTATAGTTTTTCTTGCTGGCTTGACGACTGCAAAACTTATTTTCATACCGCTTTTAATAAAAAACAAGGCAAAAGAAGGTGCTTATGAAAGACGGCTCGAAAAAACCTCAGTTTCTAATGACGAAAGCAATGCAAAAGTCAAAGTTTTAGAAGCAAAAATTCAAGTACTAGAAAAAGCGCTCGAAGATGCCATAAAGAAAACAAAATAAACTATATGGTTGAATTTTTTATTAAATTTTCTTAAATTATTCACAATAATTCAATTTTGTGATACAATTTATGTTACTAATGGACGTATAATTTTTATAAAAATTTTGTAAATATTTGTAACACCATATTGGTATTTTTAGCAAATAAATAAATTCAGAATTTTTATAAAATTTATAAAAGTGTGTATTAAAAAGGAAGGACACAAAATATGGTAGATGCAGTAAACAACAATAACAATACCGCAATCTATACAGGTATTGGAACAGTAGCAGGTGCCGCAGCAGGTGCAGGATACGGCGGATGGATGTCAAAACCGTTGTTAAACAAAGAAGATCCGTCAGACGCTTTTGTTAGAAGATATTATGACAACGACGCAAAAGATACAATTGCAAAAGCAGGCGAAGATGCAAAAAAAGCTTTAACTGAGTCTCCTACTTATAAAGCAGCAGGCGAAGATGTAACAAAATTAACAGATATTATCAAAGGTAATGCTAAAAGCTATGGATTGGAAGCTGAAATGAACGCTGATGGTACTGTTAAAAAATCTTTAGATGACGTGGTTAAGGAGTTTGTTGGCGATGCTGACGCGGCAAAACTAAAAGAAAAAATGGAAAAAACAGTTTCTGACGTTGCAACAGAAAATGCAACAAAAGGCTTCAAAGACAGTAAAAAATTAGCAGAACTTTCAAAAGATCTTAAAGAATTGGCAAACGCTCCAAAAGCTGAAGAGTTAAAAGCATTTGTTTCTAAACACGCTGAAACATTAGGCGTTGAAGCTGATAAAGTCGATGATTTCCTAAAAAAAGACATTACCGAGATTAAAGAGTTAGCAAAAAATGTAACTAAACCTTTAAAAGATAAAGAAAACGATTTAAAAGCCTTTATCAAAGACGGAAAGTTAAATCTTGAAGGCGCTGGCGATGCTGTTAAAAAAGCCGCTAAAGATACAAAACTCTGGGCAGGTGCAAAATGGGCAGCCGGAGTTGGATTGGCTCTTGGTATAGCATCTTATATAGGCGCAAAGATGACAGCCCCTAAAGTTGCAAAAGAAGAAGAACAGCAGACACAAGCATCATAA
>QAMI01000041.1:53166-69733 GCA_003150395.1 Candidatus Gastranaerophilales bacterium
AAACTAAAAGAAAAAATGGAAAAAACAGTTTCTGACGTTGCAACAGAAAATGCAACAAAAGGCTTCAAAGACAGTAAAAAATTAGCAGAACTTTCAAAAGATCTTAAAGAATTGGCAAACGCTCCAAAAGCTGAAGAGTTAAAAGCATTTGTTTCTAAACACGCTGAAACATTAGGCGTTGAAGCTGATAAAGTCGATGATTTCCTAAAAAAAGACATTACCGAGATTAAAGAGTTAGCAAAAAATGTAACTAAACCTTTAAAAGATAAAGAAAACGATTTAAAAGCCTTTATCAAAGACGGAAAGTTAAATCTTGAAGGCGCTGGCGATGCTGTTAAAAAAGCCGCTAAAGATACAAAACTCTGGGCAGGTGCAAAATGGGCAGCCGGAGTTGGATTGGCTCTTGGTATAGCATCTTATATAGGCGCAAAGATGACAGCCCCTAAAGTTGCAAAAGAAGAAGAACAGCAGACACAAGCATCATAAACCATATTTTAATTTCATAAAAATAACCGGTTTAAAATTTTAAACCGGTTTATTTTTTATATTTTATATTTTATTAATCTTTTGCAGCTTCTTCAGATTCTTTTGACTCTTCAACACCCTGGAAAATCTCAAGCTTGGTAATTCGTGCGCCTTCAACCTCTTTAACAATAAATGTTAAATTTTCAAAAGTTACAGTATCATTGACTTCTGCAATTCGGCCTAAGAGTTTAACAACAAGCCCGCCTATTGTTTCAATGTCTTCATCATCAATATTATCTTCTTTAATACCGAAAAACTCAGCCATTTCGTCTAATCTTACCATTGCATTCGCAACGTAATGATTGGGTTCAACTTCAACAATATCGCAAATTTCTTCTTCTTCATCAAACTCGTCCTGAACATCCCCGAATATTTCTTCAAGAACATCCTCAACAGTAATCAAACCTGATGTGCCGCCAAATTCATCCACCACAATTGCCATCTGGCTTTTACGTCTTTTAAATTCCAGAACCAATTTATCCATTGTAATAGTTTCCGGAACAAGCATAATTTCGCGTTCAAGCATTTTTAAAGGACAAACTTCATCATTGATTGAAAGCGAGAACAAATCCTTAACATGAATCAAACCTGTAATATGGTCAATATCTTCATCATAAACAGGATACCTTGTATATTGATTTTCTGCCGCAAGTTTGCTTAATTCTTCAATACTCATATCATTTGGAATACAAACCATATCCGTTCTTGGAACCATAACTTGTTTGGCTGTCAAATCCGAAAATTTAAAAGCATTATGGAGAATATTTTTCTCTGTTTCATTGAGCACACCACCATTATAGCTGGCATCAACAAGCATATTTAACTCTTCTGTTGAATGCACCAAAGATGATTTATGTTTATGCGGGACATGAAAAAGATTCAAAATAGAATTTCCAAATCCGTTCAACATCCATATAAACGGAGTAAATAAGAAGGAAATCCACTGCATTGGTCTTGCAATAACAAGAGAAGTCTGCTCAGGGTATTCAAGTGCAATTGATTTCGGAATAAGTTCACCGATTACAACATGCATAAAGGTAATCAACGCGAAAGAAGCAGAAACTGAAACTGTATGTGTTGCAATATTTTGGCTTATGCCCGGCAAAAACACAAAAAGCGGTTCTATAATTCTTGCTAAAGTACCTTCGCCAACCCAACCTAAGCCAATACTTGAAATTGTTACACCAAGTTGAACTGCGGCGATAAATTTATCTAAATCTTTAATTGCTTCAAGTGCAATTTTAGCATTATGATTTCCTTCATTTACAAGTTGCTCAATTCGGGTTTTACGAACTTTCACCATTGCAAATTCCGATGCAACAAAAAAGCCGTTTGAAAATAGCAAAAAAACTATTACAAACAAATTAAATATTAAACTGCCTGACTCTTCCATTAGTTAATTTTACCTCGATATCTCTATTGTTTAATTATATAATATTATCTGAAAATTGCAAGATGCTAGTTAACTCCAACAGACTTAAGCTCTGTATATATCATAGGAGAAAATCCGGGAGTTGTAACAATATCAATTACCTTATAATAATTAGGAGCGACTATCAATGAAGGCGTTGATATATGATATATTCCGTCCTTCATTTGTTCTCCATTGAGGTGATAGTGACCCGAAACAATTGCAATTACATTGTTGTGTTTTTCTAAAACCTTGAAATATTTTTCAGGCTGATAAACCCTGTGAGACTTTCTTTCTTTAGGTTCAACAATCGGATAATGCTGTAAAATAACAACAGGGTATTTTTTATATTTGGATAACTGTTTGTCAAGCCAATCCAGAGTGCTTTCTCTGTAATAGCCGATGGAACCGGGAATAACTTCTTTGGCGCCGTCAAGAACTATAAAGACAAATCCATTTTTTTTAACGACATAGTTTGGACTTGAAGGTTTATAAAATATATTGTTGTCTTTAACAATTTTAATATAGTTAACTTTTGACATTCCGCCGTTTTTATAAACATCATGGTCGCCAAAAGCTAAATAATAAGGAACGTTAAGCTTATTTACAATTCTGACGAATTCTACAAGATTTTCTTCGCGCGGCCGGTTAATATTATCACCAGTAAACATAACAAAAGCTACATCTTTAAGCTTATTAACCTGTTTTACAGCTTCTTCCAAAACTTCTTTTGAATAATCATTGTCCACAGCATAATGCGAATCTGTAATCTGGACAAACTTTATATCGCCTGCAAATGCCAGATTAACACAGAACAAACAATATAAAACAGCTAAAATTTTTATCAAAAAACCTTTCATCTAAGAAAAAATACTCCTTATATTTTCCATATATGAATTATATCATGAAGAATTTGTATATGCTAATATTATGAACAAAGGAGAAATAAATGAGATTAGATAAATTTTTGAAAGTTTCAAGACTCATAAAAAGAAGAACAGTAGCAAACGAAGTTTCAGATATGGGACGGGTTTTTGTAAACAACAACCCTGCAAAACCTTCAAAGCAGCTTAAAGAAGGAGACATTATCGAAATTGAATATGCAAACAGAACTGTTCGTGTAAAAATCTTAAAAATTCCGCAGAATAACGTCAGCGTTCAGGAAGCACCGACTTTATACGAAACTTTGGAATAATATTTCCGCATGCCCTTTGAAAAAGCCTTGACATTGCTTGAAAAAACCTTAAATAATCTGTGAATATATCATACGAAAGTATGATAACAATATGTGTAATTCAGGTTATAGTAAGTATGTCGCATTGTTTATAGAATGCGCAAAGTCAGATTAGTGAGGTATTGTAAAAACCGGTATGGCGTTAAATTTAAATAATATTTACCAGCGCCCATATATAGTAAAAGACGGAAGAAGCCTTGTAAAGAAAAAACAAGACGAGGATTCTAAAAAGTCAGCGGTTCAGCTTGAACAGGAGGAACGTGCAGGAAATCAATCACGCAGCCGCGGCTTACAATACGTTGAACAAAATTCTGCAAACTATTCGACAGTAACGCCGGCTCAATCACAAAGAGCACAGCAATTATACGGTCAATATTCAAAAAACGTAACAGGAACAAAAGCACCACAGTACTCCCAACCTGTATCAACTGAAGCTCCTGAATACAAAACCCGTTCAGCTTCAATTAATATTGCACAAATCTTAAAAGATTTTAAAAATACATCAATCGCAATCGGCACACCCGAAGATTTAAGTGTTGAAATAAACAATAGAATAAATTTAATTAAGGCAGAAGTTTCAAAAGAAAATCCTGATACCGGACTTGTAAAATCTGACTTAATGAATGCCTCAAGACGTCTTGACAGATACATCTCACAAACACTTAACAAAGATTCAAAAGTAGTTGAGAACTGGGTAAGCGCTTTATTTTTGCAGGATATTGATTTCAGCTACAATGAAAACAATATTAACCCGCAGTTTCTCGTAAAATTTCCGGAAGGTTCAACAGAGCAGACGAAAAAAGCCGAAACAACTCCGGAAAATGTTACGGAAATGGAAGTTTCCAGCGGAGTTGTCCAGTCTGCAGAAGTTGATGCACAAGAGCAACAGCCGCAGCAAACAAAAGTTTACGTTCCGCAGGATAAGGAACTAAAAGCCTTGTTTTTGCAGTCAAAAAGACTGGCCTACGCAAATGAGCCGCAAAAAGCTATTGCAAATTTTCAAAAAGCTTTAGAACGCGCTGAAGAACTAGGTGACACCGAAACCGGTGCAAAAATTTATTTTGAAGTCGGAAAAATATATGACGACCACGACTATTACGCGCAGGCTCTAAAAAGTTACAACAAATCTCTGGAACAAACAACAGATAATAATGTCCGAACAAAAGCTCACTATTCAATGGCGCAGATTTATGATGATGTAAACCAGATAAAACCGGCGCTTGATCATTATTACAGTTCGGTAGCCTACGGCGGTGAGGCTGAAAATATTGCAGCCCAGTCAACATCACTAACTAAAATGGGCAACATTTATACTGATATGTATGAACAAGACGCACTTGATTATCTGACAGTTGCAGACGATTTGGCAGCCGAAACTGACAATAACAAAGTTAAAGGCTATGTTTCTTCCAGTCTTGCAAAGGCCTATGATAAATTCGGAGAGCCTCAGGAAGCGTTGAAATCATATTCAAAAGCTGTAAAACATTATTCCGATGCGAATTCGCCCTTAAAAGCAGCCCAAAGCTATATGGACGCCGCTGAAATTATGCTGGATTACAATTGCAAAAACAAAGCCCGCGGACTTCTGCAAAAAGCCCGCACAAGTGCACTTCAGGCATCAAATCACGATTTAATCAGTAAAATTGATGAAAAACTCTCCGGACTTGCTTAATAATTACATTCTAATACGTTATTTTTGAACTGGCAAAAATGATTAATCATCTTTTCTCAGCACTTGTACTAAAGCGTTTCCAAATTACTGGACCTGGTTACCAAGGATAATCGTCTTTGATTTCCCAGTTGTCATAGAATATCAAGGCACCGCAATTCAATCTTTTATTTTTATCTATATTTTTATTGCATGCATATTTTGAGCTGTTTTTCATTCCTTCACGAGTCTTTCCGCCCCAGTTGAAAAATGTGAGGTTTGCATTTCCTTTATCAAACATGAGTATAAAATCTTCGCGGGAATAATCACGGCTTTCATGAAGAAGTGGCTGAACATTGCCTTTTGCCGAAACGATTATATATAAACTAGTTATAGAGATAGGATTGCATGTAGAAGCTGTACAGCCGTCAAGGACAAACAACAAGGTTGTTCCATTTTTTAATCTCGCAGCATAATAGTGATTATACTGCCCAGGCTGTTTAGTATTTTTGGTATCTAAGCTTAAATATGGTAACAAATAAGTTTCGACTACTCTTGTAAGGTTTGACTTACTATTATCTGCTCCCCAATCCCATTCTTTCGGATTTCCATGTTCCTGCATCGACATTTGGAATGCATTTGCAATAACTGAATAAGTATGTTTCATCTGGTTTACGTGAACTGTTTTCTGCCATTTGGCAATCAGTGCAGGAAGCGTCATTGCAGAAACAATACTTATAATGCCAAGGGTTAAAAGAGTTTCTGCTAAAGTAAAACCTTTTGTATTCTTGGCATTATTTGAAATTATTATATTATTGAAAAAATGTATTAGGTTTAATAAAAAACCTTTCAGGAGGTTATTTTGCGGTGCCCCCCCCCCCCTGAAAACTTGTCATAGCATATGTTTTAGACATTCTAACCTCCATAATATATTTTCTAATTCTTTTTCACATCTTCTTTAATGATAATAAGATTGTTTGCAATTTTCATCGCGCAAGTTGGAAGTACAACATGGTTAAGCCCGTCTGCAATACTCAAAATGCTTCCCGCTTTAAGCGTAACATCCTCACCTTTGTACTGGAAAATGTAATCTGTGTCTCTGTCTGAACGTATTGTAATTTTGTCCATAAAAATTCCCCTCATAATCGGTTAACAATTGCGTATTATATCACAATTCAGGAAATAAAGCAAGTGCTACTGTTCTAAACCCTTTTCCTGTCTGATTCCTAAGGTATTATAGAAAAGACCTTCTGCCATTACTTCCTCATACAAATCCTCGTCCTTTTTAAAATCCTCCATTGTATAAGGATATAAATCAATACAAACATCAAGTTCTGTTTCGATTTTACCGATTACCGGCCAGATTTGCTCGCGTTTTGACTTGTCCTCTATATCAAAAATAGCAACTAATTCAATATCTTCATCATCATGGTCTTTCCCGTCAAGGTAGGCGCCAAAAAGATATAGCCCTTTATAGTCATCAAATTTCTTTCTTAAGGCATTTGATAACTTTTTGATTACATCATTAAGTTTTTCAGACATTTTTAAATTCACTCCATAAATTTGACCTTTCAACCTGCTCTTGATGAGCTGTAGAAAGATTTTTAACAGAAACCATATTATTTTTTATTTCATCTTCACCCAATATGAATGCATATTGAGCAATTTTTGATGCTTTTTCGAGCTGTTTTGTGAATTTTTTATTCTGTAGGTCGAACTCAACTTTTAAACCTGCATTTCGCAATTCTTCCGCAAGTTTAAAGGCCTCAGCCGGTGAATTTGAAACGATATATCCGTCAAGTTTTTGAGGTTCAATTGCCGGAATTAGAGAAATAAGCCTTTCCATACCCATTGCCCAGCCGACAGCAGGAGTATCTTCCCCGCCGAGGTTTCTGACTAAACTATCATAACGGCCTCCTCCGCAAACTGCATTTTGAGAACCTAAGTTATTGGATTTAATTTCAAAAACTGTTCTGTTATAATAATCAAGTCCTCTTACTAAAAGCTTGTTTTCAATGTATTTGACCCCGAGCTCGTCAAGATATGATTTTAATTTTGAATAGTGTTCTGCGCAATCTTTACAAATAAAATCTGATAAAATAACCGATTTTATTTCCGGTTTTTCAAATATTTCTTTACAGCTTTCAACTTTGCAATCGAGAAGTCTTAAAGGATTTTTTTCATATCGATTCCGGCAATCCTCGCAAAGATTGTTGAATTCAGGTTTCAAGATATCTTTAATTCTTTTTTTGTAGGCTTCACGGCATTCAGGGCAGCCAAGTGAATTTATTTCGACTTCCAAATCATTAAGTCCTAGTGACTTCAAATAGTCAACGGCCAGAAGAATAGCTTCTGCATCTGCTGCGGGTTCTTTCACTCCGAACATTTCAACGCCGACCTGATGAAACTGCCGCTGACGTCCTGCCTGCGGGCGCTCGTAGCGAAACATCGGACCTTTATACCAGAGTTTTACCGGTGCTGAAAGGCGGCTCATCCCGTTTTCAATAAATGAACGCACTACACCTGCTGTATTTTCCGGACGAAGAGTAAGCGAACGTTCGCTTTTTTCAAACGTATACATTTCCTTGTTTACAATGTCTGTTGTGTCGCCGACTCCACGTGCGAATAGTTCTGTAACTTCAAAAATCGGGGTTCTTATTTCTTTGTAACCGTATTTTGAAAAAATCTCAAGCGCATTTTTCTCGAGCAAATGCCACATTGGTGCATCTTGCGGAAGTATATCTTTGGTTCCTTTTACAACGTTTAAAATCTTAGCCATAAAGAAATTATATTTTGAGCAAGTCTTTTTGTCAACAAATACGCTTATTGCGCATTTCAGGCCTATTATGTAAAGTTTTGTAACTATTTTTGTGATATAGGACAATTATATTGGAATAATATACTTTATATATGTATAAGAGATATAGAGTTTCTGTAATCAAGGAGATATTATTATGAGTGATGACATGAGAGTTGGCAGAGTTTCACGAAACGATTATGATAATTCTTCTGTAACCCCTGTAAAAATGCAGAAGAAACAGAAAATAAATTCAATCCATTTGGAAGCGGCAGCTGGAGGTAATGCCCCGGTACGCACTGCGTTTATGCCAGACTTACCATCATTATTGAATGGCTCGCAGAATACTAACACTGCAAGTTACACATAATCATTATTTTTTGCAGAATAATTTTCTTTGTTATAAAATAGTTCTCAAATGAGGACTATTTTATGCTGTTAACTGCTGATATTGGAAATACAAGTATTACACTGGGATTGTTTGAAGATGATGCGCTTGTAGAAGAATTCCGTCTTGCTTCAGACAAGGATTTGCCGCTTGAAGAGTATGAAGTGCTTTTAAAATCACTTTTTAAGGATTTTAAAATTGACGGTTGCATGATTTCTTCTGTTGTTGAAGAGCTTAACGAAAAATTTAAAGAAGCAGTCAAGAATGTTTTTAAATTTGAGCCTTTATTTTTGAGTACAAAAATAAATACCGGAATTAAAATTGCGCTCGACCACCCTGAAGAAGCCGGCGCTGACAGAATTGCAAATGCTGCAGGCGCTTATGTTTTGTACAGCAAACCAGTTATCGTAGTTGACTTCGGAACAGCAACCTCGTTCGATATAGTAAACAAAGAAGGTGAATTCATCGGAGGCGTTATTGCACCCGGATTAAATTTACAACTTAAAACTTTAAACAAATTCACATCAAAACTTCCGCGCATAGATGCTGCAATTTCTAATAATGCAATCGGAAGTAACACAACCGATGCTATTTTATCAGGTGTTATAAGGGGGTCAGCTTGTATGATTGACGGGCTGGTTGAACAATGTGAGAAAGAACTAGGAGAAAAAGCCGTTCTTGTTGCAACCGGAGGATATTCAGGACTTATCTCAAAATATCTTAAACGCCAATTTGACTATATTAACCCAACATTAACTTTAGAGGGTTTACGCTATCTTTATCAGTTAAACAGGCTTCCTGCCATGGCAAAATAGTTTTAACTTAAATTTTTATTTTGTTTTGAGGTAAAAGATTTTCTCTTTTCTGCTAAGACACGCCAATAGGTTTCAGCAAAACTTTTGTCATGAGAAGTTAAGAAATTTTTCACCTCTTGACAATTTTTACAATTTTGAATTTCTTCAATAACAACTTTACGCCCTTCGAGAATTTTATTTAAAACCTTTTTAATTTCAATATCCCAGTCTTTTTTCTCAAATTTCTTTTTAAGAATCTCAATTGCTTCTCTATTGAAAGCATCATATTTTATCTCATCAATCGTATCACACCCTTGAATATCGGAAATTGTAAAGCTTGCCTGCCCGTAATCTTCCGGCTCAAGAGTGTTTTGCAAGAGCACTTTTTTGTTCGGAATTTCATATAACATGCCTTTATAGCCAACAACTTCCGGATATTTTGTTGAATCATGACACACATTTATTATCGCATCAGGGACATTTTGCCTGATTGAATTAAACATATCATTAAGAGTAAATTGATGAAAATATGCCCAATAACCGTCACCGGGTTTGATAATAGCATGAGTGCAGCCTTCCTGCATAAAATTTTTCACCATATAATCTAGTTCGCTTTTTAGGACATCTTCAGATGCATGGTACAAAAAATGCGTGTTTGTTGGTTTGTTATAAAGATACATTACGGAGCAGCTATGTACATACGAAGTTGACAGAGGTTTATCTGCAGAACTTTTTAAAAAACTTCTGGGATAGCCCTGTGTATTTGTTGAGAGTCCTATACGTTTAAGTTTTAAACATTCATCTTGGTTAAAACCGCGCCAAAAAGGCTTTAAAGGAAGCGAACCTTCACAGATTGTCCCATATTTACCGGCACGAACATTTTGAAGATAATCCAAGCCGTTATTTAAATGATTATTTTGTCTGATAAAAATATCTTTAGGAAGTTTTGAGGTTAACTTTATTCCGCCAAATGAAGGATATTGGCGAACAGCCGATTTTATTAGCAGGGCAGGTTGTCTTGAGATATTATCAATTTTCATTATGTATTATTTAAACCTGAACAATACTTTTTTTTGCCATGTGTTTAAATATTGTATGTAAATTGTAAAAAATTTCCCATTAGATTTTCATTCCAAACCTGAACATCCTTAGGCACTGACAAAACTGCAGGTGCAAAATTCCATATATATTTTATGTTTGCTTTAATCAAAAAATCAGCAGTAATTTGTGCAAACTCTTTAGGAACTGTTAAAATCGCAATGTCAACGCCAGATTTTTTGCACAAATTGGGTAATTTTTCGATATCCAGAATTAATTTATTATTAACGGTTTTGCCAATCTTGGCGCTATCATTGTCGAAAAGCGCAATTATATTCAACCCGTAATTTGTAAAATTATCATATTTTGCAAGCGCCATCCCAAGATTTCCAGCGCCGATTATAAAGGCATTCTTGTTTTTAGCAAAACCTAAAGTTTTTTCAATGGCTTTTTTCATTTCTTTTACAATATAACCTGAACGACTTTTGCCGGAGGTATTCAGAACACTGATGTCTTTTCGAACCTGCGAATCATCAATATTCAAAAGGCTTGCAATTTGGTTGCTTGCGATAAATTCGATATTATTTTTTATGTAATCATCCAGAATACAATGATATAGTGTTAATCTGCTGATAACTTTTTCAGAAATCTTTTTTTCCATAATCATATTATACGCGCTGAATATTCTTAGGCAAAACACAAACAAAAAGAGCGGAATAAATTCCGCTCAATCAAACGTATATGATAGTCTAAGAGATAGCGTTTAATTTCTAAATATTAAGGAGTGCAGTTGTGGCAGCAACTGCACCGCAGATATTAATGGTTGCACTTCTGCCAAAGCAATGCTTCGGGGTTATATAAAAACTTCAGTAATATCTCTTTCCTATATATATTATATATACCCAAGATGTAATTCTTCTTAACTATATGTTAAGAAAAATTAATTCTTTAGAATTATTTTTTAAAACAAATCACAAGTCTTGAGAATTACACCTTAAAAATAGGATTTTAAACAATTAATTCTTTTAGTTTAATTCCCGCTTCTCTTCCTGCTTTAAAAATTCGCACATGTTTTCAAGCTTGTTGTCTTCCATTGCGTCAATTAATTCTTGGATATCTTTGATTTTATTTAGCGCAAAACTTGTTTCCGCAAGTAGAACACAGTCGTTACAAAGCCTGTAATTTCCATATTGAATTGAGCCGGCAAGGCATTTGTATTGACCACAGCAATCACAGTCAAAAAAATCATTTTCGATATCAGGATTTTCTTCAATATCGTCTAGGCGCATTTGTTCAGCGACCTGCTGCATTTCTTCTATTATTTTTTTATTGTCTGGCATTAGTTATCCTTTCTTCTTTTAAAGTGAATAGGTAAATAAGTGAATAAGCCAATAAGTTCTTTACAATTAGAGCGAGTAGATTAAGCGGTCAGGTCAACAGAATAATTTATGTATATTATATTTCTTGTTAGGGTAGCCCCCCCCCCCCTGCCTACTAAACTGTATAATTTGAATATTGGAAAAAGCCTAAAGTTACAGCTTATGAAATGGACTTATTCACTTTTAATTACCTTATCAAACCTTCCATATCTTTCACTGCCGCACCAAGTCCGGTAAATACAGCACGCGAAATTATTGAATGCCCAATATTAAGTTCAACAAGCCCAGGAATTTCGTGCATTCTATGAACATTTTCATAGTTTAGACCGTGTCCCGCATTAACCTTCAGGCCTAAACTTTGGGCTAATTTTGCCGCATTTTTAAGATTTTGGAATTCTTCTTCTTCTTTTTCTGTTCCGAAGGTCTCAGAATATGTGCCGGTATGCATTTCAATAAATTGAGCGCCGGTTTTAGCTGAAGCTTTGACCTGCTCCTCATCCGGATCAATAAAAAGGCTTACTATAATTCCTGCCTCAAGAAGCGGTTTGATAAATTCCGTAACCTTAGACAATTGGCCTGCAACATCTAGTCCGCCTTCTGTTGTAACTTCCTGACGTTTTTCAGGAACAAGGCAAATAGAATGCGGCTTGATTTCAAGCGCAATTTTTTGAATATCATCAGCCATTGCCATTTCAAGGTTTAAACGGGTTTTAAGGGTTTTGATAAGTGTATAAACATCCTCGTCTTTTATGTGGCGGCGGTCTTCACGAAGGTGCGTTGTGATAGAGGTTGCCCCGTTTTCTTCTGAAATTCTTGCCGCATCAATTACGCTAGGCTCGACTCCGCCTCTTGCGTTTCTTAACGTTGCTACATGATCTATATTTACGCCTAAAAGCATTTTTACCTCTTTTCTTTTTGTAACTTTTGCCTCTCCTGCCAAACGGAGGGAAACCGCGAAAGCGGTGGTGGGATTTACTTTCTCAATTTTAGTTTGTTAATTTTCAATAATGCCGTGTATGACGGCAGAATTGTTATTTTATAGGTTTCTTCCGTGCTCGCTGCAAGTTGAATTGCTTTTTCAAGATTTGGTTCAACCTTAATTCTTTCCTGCGGAATGCCGGCATATTTAAGCCTTACAGCCATGTCGTATGCGCGAATTCCTGATGTTATAACAAGTTTATCTGCATTTTTCAACTGCTCAAAATCCGCGTCCCAAAGCCATGAAACATCACGTCCGTCAGCATAGTTGTCGTTTATTGCAATTAAAATATTAGAATTTAAATCAACGGTTTTCAAAACTTCACTTGCACCGGTCGGATTTTTAATAAGCTGAATAAGTGTCTCATGTCCGTTTATAGTACGTTTTTCTGCACGTCCGAAGATTGATTTGAAACTGTCCAAGGCTTTTTGAATTTCAGCCTGATTTAGCCCCAATTCAAACGAAAGCGCGATTGCGGCTAATGCATTGTATGCATTGTAAAGTCCGACAAGGTTTACGCGGAATTTATAATCAATTTCGTTGTGAGTGACTATAATTTCCGAAAAATCATTGTGGATTACAGCCTTTGCAGCATAATCACAAACTTGGCGTTTGTAACCGCATTTTGGGCAGAAATAATGTCCTTCCTGAGCAAAAAATCTTTTATTATACAGCAAAGGCTCCCCGCAATGACAATTGAAGATTTCAGCCGGGGCATTTGAAGCTTGTTCGTAATCGCAATCGTATTGAACATCTTCAAAACCGTAAAAAACAGCATACTTTGTTCTGTCAAAGGTTGCAACAAGCGGATCATCCGCATTTAAGACAAGTTTTAAGTTTGGATTTTTATCAATTGCGTTTTTGATAAATCCGGCAGTTGTCGCAAGTTCGCCATATCTGTCAAGCTGGTCTCTGAAAAGGTTTGTTACAACTAAATAGTCTGACGGCATATAATCATAAAGTTTTGTGAGATATGCTTCATCAGATTCAATTACGGAATAGTCGAATTTTCTGAACGGTGCAAGATTAAGTGCAAAAACATTTGCAACACCGGTCAGCATATTTGCGCCTTTAAGGTTATGAATAACTTTTTGGTGTGAAGTTTCTAAAATATAAGAAATCAGCCCGGACGTTGTGGTTTTACCGTTTGTACCAGTAACGGTTATGCTTTTTTCTTTTATATAAGAGCGGCAATTAGTAAGGAATTCCGGATAAAATTTCAGAACAGCCATTCCGACAAATGATGTTCCATCGGATCTTGAGAAGGTTTTAATCCCCAAAAATGCGGCTCTTGCCAGAATTAACGAGGTATAAAATTTGAATTTCTTCAGCATAAATAGTCCTTTAGGCGTATTTCCAATCTCTCTTAAATACTTTATAATTCAAATATATAACAAAATAAGAAATAATTAAAATGTTTTTATTTATTGCAACAATTTTCATAGCAGAATTAATAATTGTATTATCCTTGATATCATATATTCTCAAGGCTGACAAGGCTGTGCAGGATTTGCGCAAAGAAATAATTTCCAGGAAACCTCAAATAAAAGCTGGCCTTTTAGGAGTTAGAGAAGGTATTCATTTAGTAAGAGAAAAGCAGGGGCTTCTCTTTGAAATTGTTAAGCAAAAACGAAATCAATATTTAATTAGTCTTGCAAAGATGATTCTTGTATATCTTTTATTGTTTATAATCAAAGGCAAGTGTAAAAAAGCCGCTTCAATCTGTCAGGGGATATTACTCGTAAAAGACGTCTGGGACAGCATTTCAGCCTAAAAAGCTTGTATTTTTTTAAAATAATGTTATAATAGTTATATACAAATGAAAGAAGAGGTAACCAATGTCAAAAAATAAATCCTTTATGTTCGGAATGGGACTTCTTGCAGGTGTTGTAGGAGGAATTGTTGCCGGCGTTCTTTTTGCCCCAAAATCAGGCGAAGAATCAAGAAGAGAAATTAAAGAAGCCGCTTGTGAATTGTACGAAAAACACTCACCGGCCATAAATGAAGCTAAAAGACAAGCAATGGAAAATGTCGATTTAATGAAATATAAGTTAGAAAGACAATTCAGAAAATTTAACAATATGATAAAATCAAAGAAGCTTTTAAAAGCAAAAGAACTTGAAGAAGGTTCTTCAGAATTTGATTACTAAATTTTGGCGCAAAACCCGTCGCCAAACGGTCACTCTAACTTATAAGGAATAAACAATGGATTTTTCTCAAATAGCATTAAATCAGGGTTTGACATTTTTAGCCTGGGTTACGGGCATCGTAATCCTTGCTGTCGGCGGATTTTTAATTAAACTGTTGATTGACTTGTCAGCTCTTTCAAAAAACTTAAACGAGACATCAATTTTAATTAACACTGAATTAAAGCCTACACTGCAAGAAATTAACGAGACTTTACATGCGGTGAATACCCTTGTAAAAAGTACTGACAGAAATGTAGACAGCTTTAAAAGTGCAGTTGAAAAAACTTTCGGGAAAACAAAAATGATTTCCGAATCAATCGTTTCAGGAGTAATCAAAGGCTTTGTTACCGTAATGGGTCTGTTTACAAGAAAGTAAAAAATAGTAGTTTGCGGTGATTATTTTATTGCATGCTGCGTTTAAAATTAATGCAGATATTTTAAGGTAACATAGGTTTGATTATCAACACAAGTAATTAACCTAAACAAAAAGTAAAGGAGTAATTTATTATGTCAGCAACTAAATTTTTAGCAGGATTCATAGTAGGCGGAGCAATCGGTGCTATTGCAGGAATTTTACTTGCTCCAAAGTCCGGTGAAGAAACAAGACAATTAATTGCAGATACATCAAAAGATGTTTTGCGTCGCGCTGATGAAACAGTAAAAGAAATTCAATCAAGAGCAGACGACGTTGTTTCTGATATGCAGAAAAAAGGTGATGAATTAAGAGACAAACTTCAAAACCTTATTAATCAGCAAAAAACCGCTGCTGCAGAGGAATAAATAAATTTCGAAATCAAAAATGAATGCGCCGTACAAATTGCGGCGCATTCATTTTGGTCTGAATTGCCAAAGATTTATTTCGGAAGATTTTTCCAGTAACTGCTTTTATTATCATCAGGATTTATATCATTCATGGCATAATATGAGCATCCATAGCCATTGTATTTTTGAGTTGATTTTATTGAACAAGGTACGCCGGCTATTTCTGGATATTCTTGTTCTTCCAGCTCCTCATCAGTTAAAAGTTTTTCCTGTTTAAAAGGTTTTACTATATCCTGATTATCTATAACGCCGAAACTAAATACATCAAAACCTAAACGATTTGGTTTACCGTAAGGACCATTTGTGTCTACATAAAAGACTATCTTGGCGCCTCCCACTCTTGTTCCTATACTGCTGCCGTCAGGTAGCATTTTTAAAGGGGCTATATGCTGCCAGCCAGCGTGAGGTAAGAATTTAATTGTGGTAAAACTATTTGTATTGTTGTAGTTTTTTATCACATATGGCTCGGCTTCTTGACTGGCACCTAATTGTTTATAAAATACTCTTGTAAATTCCTTGGCCAGAGGATACGCTTTAGCCTCTTCATCATAAGTTGCAAAGGCTTTTCGAAGATTCGTTACTCCTAATTCCTGAAGAGTCATCAAATAGGCTTTGGAAAGGTTTGAATAGGACTTTTTAAAGGCTGTTTCCAATACTTTTGCCTGATAATTTTTTATCAGCTGTGGAATTGTCAGGGAGGCTACAATACCAATTACACCAAGGGTTATTAAAACTTCTGCTAACGTAAATCCTCTCAGGAGCTTATTCTTAGACGCCCCCCCCCCCCTGAAATTCAGGCATAACTTGCTTTTTCATAGCTTCATCCTCCTTTTTAATATTCTACACCGAGAATTATAACATTTTCTTTATTTTATTACAAGTTAAGCCTCTCATTGAAGTACGGCGTTAAATCTAAACCTATTCGACGAGCCGCCTCAAAATTTTCAACCTTTTAAATGATGTAGGTTTTTAGGGATTGTATAGAATAATAATGTAATAACCATAAAGACTTAGGCGGATTAATGAATCAAAGTTTTGATTTCACATCTTACAACAACATAAAAAGGCTTTCGGAAGAGGAATTAACAGCACTGTGGGGAGAGTACTTTAAAGACAAAACCCAAAAAAGCGCCAGAGATGCTCTTATTGTTCAATATATTTATTTAATCCGCTACGTAGTGGGGAGAGTTAAAGTTACACTTCCATCGTCGATTTCAGTAGAAGATATCGCCGGATATGGCGTAGAAGGGCTTATTAATGCGATTGAAAGATATTCACCGCAAAAAAATACGAGATTTGAAACTTACGCCCTTATCAGAATACGCGGCGCAATTATTGATAGAATAAGGGCGCAGGACTTTTT
>QAMI01000048.1:0-10546 GCA_003150395.1 Candidatus Gastranaerophilales bacterium
CCCCCCCCCCCCCCTGGAAGTCAAGTATAGATGCGAATTTTAGCATATTAGCTCCTTTATATTCTTTTGCTGTACAAATATAATTATAACAAACTGTGAATAAATTATCAATATTTTTATATAATAATTAAGCGTTTTTATCTAAACTTTTTTGTTCAGAAATTTCTTCACTTTTCTCAAGCCCTAACATGCGAAGTGCCGGGTGAATAAATGCATGGGAAATTTGCGGTGCAAAAATTGCAAGTCCAAAAACTGAGCCGACAATGTTGCCGAATTCTATGGCGCCTTTTAATTTGTGGAATGTATTTGGCGGGTCCTTCTCATCTGTTTTTTGAAGTTCTTTGAGCATAACTGCATCATATTCATCTTTGACTAATTTTCTTCTTACTTTGCCATCAGCGTCTACAATAGATGTTCCTTTAATTTCCTTGCCAAGAGTTTGAATACGGTTATTCGGAGTTGTATCGCAAAGTTTCAAATAATGAGCATATTGTTTTAGAGATTTGAAGCTGCCTATTTCAGACTTGTCAAAAACTTTTTGTGCAAGCTTGAATGCACCGCGCTTAAATACAGGAACAACGAGTGCTGCGTAAACTAAAAGGCAGGTTGCTTGATATAAAAATTCTTTTGCCGCAGCATATCTTTTGGTATCTTCATTAATCTCATTATCAATGAGGATAAAACCGGGACGACCGATGGCTTTAAGAGTTGTTTCAAGCATTACCTGTGAGTTTGTGTTTGAGGTAATGTTGTTTAGAGAATTGCCTGTTAAAATTTTTCCTATTCCGTTAATCATACGCCGCCTACTTTCAGACCATATTCAGCCCTGTTTGAAAAGTTATGAATATTCGGGCGGTTAACTGTTGGAATACCTGGGGAAGAAACTTTTGCTGACTGAAACTGAGGGGCTTTTGATTCTATATCGAGAGTTTTGTTTGATTTTTTAGCAGGAGTTCCGTCGTGGTAAAATGTGCTCATAATCGGTTTTATTACGGCAGAACAAAGACCGGGAATTATTAAAAGTGCTGCTGTGCAAACCCCGAGAAACATCGCATTTTTTGCCCCTTTTTTCTGAAGTTCTTTTGGAAGATGTTTTGTTGCGACTTTTGCGGAAAGTTCTCCCAAACCCCAATAAACAGGTATTGCAATCAGCTCTGTTAAACCTTCACGAATTGCTGTATATTTTTTTGTTTTAGGGTCTTCTTTTTTGTCCATCATCGTGAAGGTCGGACGGCAAATACCTTTTACTGCCGCAATTGCCATGACAACATAAGTCGGCTTGTTGTTTTTACCAAGATGGTCGCATATATTTTTAAATTTATTTTTTATATTTAAGTTCATAATTCCGCTAGTGTATAAAAATGGTAAAGAAAATTTTTTGCTACCATCAAAAATATTATTACAAATATTAATATTTGCAACCTTTATATTAAAAAATGAACTTTTCAAATTGAAATTCGTTATAATGGTATAGAGGTTACAAAAATGAAAGAAAAATGTAATAAATACGAAGCATTATTCACTTTCGCAGACGAAAATACCTTAAACGAACATTTAAAAGTCTGTGCGGACTGCCGCAAAGAGCAGGAAAAGATGGAGAAGGTTTCGGAATTAATTAGAGAAGTCAAACCTTTTTACAAGAAAAAGAAAACTGCATTTAACAATTTGAAAGTTGCATGTATACTTTTTGCTCTTGTAATCGGCGGGGCTTCAATAGGTGTAGTAGGTACCAATCAGGATTTAATGGATTATATTCAGTACGGAGAAACGCTTAGTGCAGAAGATTTAGGATTTCCTGTTGATTCCTACGGCTTTTTACTGGTGGAATAATGAATCTTAACGAGATAATTAAAAATAACAAACAAAATGTTAAAAATATAATAAGACTTATTACCAAAGAGGAAAATAATGAGGATTTGGAACAGGAAGTCTATATAAAAGTCTGGAAAAATTCCGAAAAGTACAAGGAACAAGGGTCTTTCTCTGCTTGGATAAAGACAATTGCAAAAAATGTATCAAAAGATTACCTGAAATCTTCTTACAGAAAAAAACAGGATGTAACAACTTCGGACGATAAAATCCTTGTTCTGGTTCAGGAGAAAAAGTGTACACCGGAGAATAAGCTTTTGCAAACTGAAAAGCAAAAGCAAATTATAAAAGCTATTGAACAATTGAAACCAAAATTCAAAGAAGTAATATTACTTTGTGAAGTGGAAGGCTTGAGTTATGAAGAATGCTCAAAAAAATTAAAATGTCCTTTGGGTACTGTAAAATCAAGGCTTTACAATGCAAAAAAAGAATTGGCAGACAAGTTATACGATTTAATGTAAAAAAGAAAGGAAACAGCATGATTAAAAAAAGTTTAATTTTAGCAGCAATGTTTGCATTCACACTAACAGGCGCAATCGCGGCTGACACAGCAGCCACAGTTCCGGCTAAAAAAATTAATGAACAGGCTCAAACAGCTTTGCCTGAAAGACCTGATGTAAAACCGGGCAGACCAGAGTTTGATGCACCGCCTCCGCCGCCATGCCCGAAAGCTAAAGCTGATTTCGAAAAAAGGCTTAAATTGACAGATGAACAAAAAGAACTTGCAAAACAGCTCCGCATGAAAGGTCATGAAGAGATGAAGCCAATCATGGAAAAAATGAGGGAGTTAAGACTTGAAAAAGAAGCAGTTCTTAAATCTCGTATGGCTGAGACAATGCAGCAGGAAAAAATTGCGGAGATAAACGCTAAAATAAAAGACTTGAGAAAACAAGCACACGAACTCCGTATTAAAAATATGAAAGATTTTGAAGCAATTTTGACTGATAAACAGAAAAAAGAACTAAAAAAGATGAAAGAAGAAGGAAGAAAAAATTTTGAAAAGGCTAAAAAGAAATGCAAAAAAGAATGCAAATGCCCTTGCCCGATGACACCTCCGCAGCCTCAACCTGCAGATAAGTAATCAGATTTACTCTTTGAATAGTCATAATTTAATAAAAAGGCTCTTTTTTTAAAAAGAGCCTTTTGTTATTTTTGAAATTTTTTCAATAAATTCCCTTTTTCGACGCGCGCGGCTGATTGTCCAGGGGCGTTTGCAGTGTTCTCTGAAAGATTATACTTTAAAGGTTCAATATCAGCGTAATAAGCAGGATCTTCAAGAGCCTCGATTGCTTTCATAACTCCTAAACGTCCGGCTTTCAACTGAATATCAGCAAGCCAGGTTTGAATAATCCAAATCACTGCAATATTCAATGCAGTCCAGCTAATTCCCACAGCCGCAGCTGTCTTAACAAGCGAATCTGTCAAAAATGCCGCAGCCAGTTGTCCGGATTTTAAAGCTTTTATAAATTCGTCCGGATGGTCTTTGAATTCTTTTGCCAAAGCCGCTCCAATACGTTTGAGTTCATCTTTTGGTATATTATTGATAATTTTCTCGACTTTTGGAAGAATTTCAAGCATTGTTTTTTTGTCCATACTTGAAATACCAGCCTTATCAACCATTGCATAGAATTCATTGTCTGTCATTTTTTCAACTTTTGATTTAAGTGCTTTTACGTATTCAGCAGGTGTTGAATACTTGTTTATAATTGATTTTAAGGTGCCTTCGGCGGCTTCAGATGTTTGAGCGCCTGCTTTGCCTGAAATCGCACGTGAGGTGTCAAATTTTGGTTTGCGTCGTCCGATATTATCTATGTGTTCGATTATTTCATCAATCTTAGCTGGAATATCAGAGAATTTGTACGGGAACGCTTCTTTTGAAAATCCTTTAGCAAATATATTGTTGAAGTCTTCTGACGCTTTTGCGCAAGTTTTTTTGTCTATTAAATCAACAAAAGCTTTTTTGAAGGCTTTTAAATCAAAAATTGTCACATCTTGAGCGCCGTTAGAGTATCGGTTTACAAATTTATAGATAAAATCTTCAATCTCAGGAAAATCTTTACCGATTTCTTCAGCCACTTCAGGTAAATGTTTCGCAAAATTTCTAATTTTATCTTCACCGGCAGTTTCACAAATTAAATCTGCGTATTTCATCATCGCGGCTTTGAAGTTTGCTTCCGGCATGCGTTTGATTGCATCAGTGTTGTTAATTAAGATATCTAACATATCTGCACGCAGGCGCGGATTGCATTTTGCGCTTTTCAGATGATTAATAATGCCCAAGAATTTAGTAATGGCAGGATTTTCATAATCGAAAAATGCCGTTGTATTTTTAATTGATTTTTCTATATTGTCGAGAAGCCGAACCTGTTCAAAATTGTTCATTAAGCGGAAAGAACCGGAGGCGGATTGAATATTTTTGAAAACTTTAGCACCGACTTCGCCGATTGTATCGTTTTTGACATCAATATGTGCAAGCATTGACGCTATCGGTTTATGTTGAACTTCAACATTGCCGACTTTATGCGGGATTTTTGCAGCGACGTCGTTAAGATACTTTTTGAACTTATTACTCTTTAAGAAATTACTTGCTTTGCTGAGTTTGTCCGTAACTTTATTCAAAAGTTCTGCCGCAGTAATTTTTCCTCGAGCTGTCTGAATGCCGATATAAATCAGCGGAGAAATCATCGTAATAACGCCGGCGCTGAGTGCAAACGGCTGTAAAATTTCGATTGCGGCTTCCATTGATTCAGAATATGTTTGAGAATTGTCGTCAACTTTTTCAAATGTGTTGAACAATTTTCTCTGCAAGTTCTTTGCATCGCGAAGCTGCTCTTCTGAAACTTCCGATTTCTTCAGTTCGTCCATCAAAAGCTGATGTTCTTTAAATTCAGTTCTTTTATATTTGTCGTAAGCATAATATTGTTTCAAGACGGTCGGAATAAACAGTGCATATTCTTTGACTTTTTCTCCGAAAGATTGTTTTTTGCCTTTGACATCTTTTACCTCATTGAAATCTTCTTCCGTGTATCCGATGAAGTTACGCGGGTCTTGTTCGAGTTCACGTTTTGCAGTATAGCGGCCTGCACGTGCTGATGATTTCTGGAGCTTAAGCGCAATCAAGGAGGCTGGAATTGTGGAAACTAAAGCTCCGATTATACCGATAATTTTTGAATTGAACCATTTGTGCGACATTCCGGCGGCAAAAGATTTTTTCACTCTGTTTAAAATTTGGGAGGTGTCTGCTTTTTTGTGTGACTTTGTAAAATTTTCTGCATCTTGCACTGCTGATTTTAAGTGTTCTTTTTCGTCCATCAATTTTTTTACAAACTTGCTCCAGCGTGCCGAATAGCCTGGAGCACCTGCTTTTACTTCTTTAAATCTCTGATATGCAGCTTTAGCTTCTTCTGTTCCTGTTTTGTTTACGATGTTGGAAACAATTTTATCGGTCAAGCCGGTTTTGTTCATCAAAATACCAGTTAACCAACCTATTGCACCACCGACAATCGGAGTTGAGCCTAAAATAATTCCTGCTGCAACCTCCATATTTTCAGAATACTTTTCAGCTTCGTTATTTATAATTCTGACAGAACGCTGGATGACTTCTTTATCTTTTTCCGCCTGAATTAGTTCTTCAGGGCTCAGAGTTCTTGAAACTTTTTTAGATTCATCAGTGTCATTCTTTTTGGCATTCAAATATGCTTTGCGGTCTTTTAAAACATTTATAATGCTTTTTACCATTCCGCTTTTAAGTTTTTCTTTTTTCTTCTGTTTTTTGAGTTCCGGGTGGTCTTCTATATATTTTTTAGCCGCCTCAATCTGTTCGGGTGTATAATTTACAAAAGCCTTTGGATCTTCCAGAAGTTTTCGTGCCTGATAGCGTGCGATTTTTGAGCTGTCAACCTGAAGTTTTGCCGCATAAATGTTTGCGCCTATAAATGACGCAATTGACAGAGCCGCAACACCAAAAGCTCCGCCTTTTATTTTTTTTAAATAAGGTTTTGCCTGTTTGGTATATTCCTTATGAAGCTCCATAGCTTTAGCTTTTAAGTTAGCATTCGGAATTTTATCAATTTCGCGTTTTGATGTAAAATTCCAGTAATAAAACCTTTCTTTGTGGGGTCTTGTCTTGTGGATTTCGTTGGTAATTTCTTCGGCTAAGGCTCTTGCTTCTTTAGTTTCGCATACTGTTTGCTCAATTTTATCAATGGTCTCTCCTGCCGGTTTAAGAATTTTTTTTAAGTAATAAACTGCTGCTGGAATCGTCGGGATTAACGGTGCAAGTCCAACAATAGGTTCAACGGCTGTTTCTACGTTTTCAGCGACATTTTCCGAGTGGTTGTCCATAATGTCAACAACGTCAATAATTCGGTCGCCTAGTTGGCGCGCATGCTGAATTTCAGCATCTGAATATTTTCGGCGTTTGTAAAGTTCTTCACGCTGCACTTGTGTATCAGCCTGTTGTTCTTCCCATTGTTTGAAATTTTTGTTGTTTTTTGCAACTTGTGTAAGTGAATTAAAAAAATCCATTTTTCCCGTAATTTTCCCTTATATTAATATAAAAAACGGGCATAAAAAATATTTGCGCATTTTTTGAATATATTATTAAGAAATTTTAACGGGCAATTTTATTTCAAATTCTGTAACTTCGTCATTTGATTTTGTGAGATTTAAATCAGCGAACATTGATTTAAAATTATTTTTGCAGATAAAAAGTCCAAGCCCGCTTCCGTAAGTTTTTGATGTGCAGCCTTCATCAAAAATGTTTTTGGCAAATTCTTCAGGGATTTTTGCCCCGTTGTTTGAAATTTTTACAAGCACGAAATTTTGCCGAACTTCTGTTCTGACTTTAATCCAGCCTGAAATTTCGATTGCTTCAATTGCATTTTTTAAAAGATTTATTACGCAGGCAAGAAATTTGTTTTCATCCACCTCAACCAGACAGTTCTCATCCGTATGCAGCGTTACTTCGATACATTTATCATGAATGTACACATTTGCCATTTCAATTGCCTGTAAAAGCAGACTGTTTAAGTCAAGTATTTTAAAGTCGTATGTGCTCAAGGATTTTAAATCCAATAGAGAATTATTTATGATTTTTGAAGACTTCTGAATACAGTTAAGGGCATTCTCCACAGAGGGTATTTCTATATTATTTTTTTGCAGATGTTTTTTTATGATTTCACAATAGACATCACTGATTGAAACCTGATTACGTATTTCATGAGCAATGCACCTTGCCTGGTTTTTAATATAATCATCTTGAATTTGCATAGTGTCCCCATTAGATTTAGCAGCGCTGCCTGAAGATTTTGGCAATGCGCACACCCAATTCTTTTCAAAAAAGGTCTGACTTAAAACACAAGTCAAACCTTTTTACAAACTTACTGCATTTTTGCTTAAACCGCAGCCTTTACGCGTCTTCTCCTGTTTGCAAAACCGTTATTCAATGCATAAAGTACTGCCTGCGTTCTGTCATTTACCTGCAATTTTTGGAAAATATTGTTTACGTGTGTCTTAACTGTAGTTTCGGAGATAAATAGCTTTGCTGCAATACCCTTGTAGTTATTACCCTGTGTAAGTAGATCCAAAACTTCTTCTTCGCGTGAGGTAAGATAAGTGAGAAGATTTTCTTCTTGAACAGCAACAGTTTCGTTTTTGAAGGAACGCTGAAAATATTCGAAAAATCTTGAAGAGAGTGCTGATGGCAAATAAACTTTTCCTGATGCAACTTCATCAATTGCATAAATCAATTGTGCAGAAGCCATGGTTTTTAATACATAACCTTTTGCGCCGAGCTTCATTGCACGAAAGATTAAATCAGAATCATCATAACCGCTTAATGCAATTACTTTTGTATCAAGCTCAAGTCTTTCTATTTCCTGGATAGCCTGCAAGCCGTCTTTTTCCGGCATATTAATATCCATCAACACAATGTCGGGATGATATTTTTTGATTAAGTTAATGGCGATATTTGCACTGGTTGTGATACCAACAACATCATAGCTTGTTTCAAGGTTAATCAGTTCTTTTACGCCTCTTAAATGTTCAGCGTTATCGTCAACCAGTAAAATTCTCGATTTTCTTTTAAACTCTCTCATCATCTTTCCCCTTTATAAATTTTTAATTGCGTTCTCTACACTATTCATACTACTACTTTTAACCGGTCAAATTCATCCATGCCCCGATTGATATTGAAGGCATGGGGGTTTGAGAAAATGTTCTAAATCTTTCGATTGAGAACATGTCTCAATCCATGGCTGCATCATGGTTTGCGGCATGGTTGATTTTTTATCAGGATAAATTTTCTATAATCTTTTTGATGTAATCTGATTGTGGTATAATTTCGTTTATAAGAGGGAGATTTTTTAATGGAAATTATTTTATTTATAGCGGGATTTGTGTTAGGCGGGATTGCCGTATATATTCCTCAGCACCTGAGCCGCAAAAACGAAAGGAAAAATACTGATGCAATGCTTGAATTGATGAAAAATAATTCCAATTCAATGTTTGAGCAGATGAAACTTTATTTTGAAAACACCGCAAATAAAGTTGTTCAGGAAAGTTCGGCCAATTTAAGCGAACAAAATAAAGAAAAACTTGATGAATTCTTCAAACGCTTTAAAGAAAAAATTGAGGACTTTGAAAAGAGAACAGAAGAAAATTTCAAAGTTGAAAATGAAAAATTCACCAGATTTGACATGAATATTAAAACATTTATTGAAGCGGGGAGCAGGATTTCGCAGGATACTTCAAACCTTGTTAATGTTATGAAATCCGACAATAAAACCTCCGGACGGTGGGGGGAAATTGTTTTGGAAAAAGTTCTTGAAGCGTCGGGTTTAAGGCAAGGAGAAGAATTCGATATCCAAAAAGGTACATCTGAGGGAAGACCTGATGCTGTTGTCAATCTTCCTGAAAACAGATGTATATTTATTGACAGCAAAACTTCTTTTGCTTCTTGGTACGGTTATGTTAATGCTGAAGTCGAATCAGAAAAAGCTATTCATTTAAAACAGTTTATCGATTCTACAAAGGCGCATATCACAGGTCTTGCGAAGCGTGATTATTCGGCAGAAGGCAAATCTCCGGATTATGTTTTGATGTTTATTCCTATAGAAGGCTGTTATTCAATGATGTTTTGTGATGACTGCGCGCTTTGGGATTTTGCCTGGAAAAACAAAGTTATGCCTGTTTCGCCCTCGACGCTTCTTGCAGCTTTGAAGATTATTAACGCATTTCACCAGCTTGACAAGCAGAATAAAAACGTTATTGAAATGGCAAGGCTTTGTGCCGGTGTTCATGACAAATTCGCTGCACTTTTGACTGAGCTTTTAAAAATTCGCGACAATCTCAATACCTCGCTTAAAAAACTTCAGGGAAACGGCAATATAATCACTCAAATTCAAAAAATTGAAAAGCTTGGCGCCAATGTTACAAAAAATATTCCGGAGATACCCGAAGATTTGGAATACCCGGAAATTTAAACATAGTTAAATTGTCATTTCGTTTCGTTTTGGCTGAATTTTTTAACTTCAACTACTTCATATTCATTGTCATCAATCCAGCGGTATTTTACTTCCATATCTACTGTTTTTAAGTCCTTGTTTAAGTATTTGGTTGTAAATTCATCCCCTGGTTTGTGACGAATCGGTTTTGCTTTAATTGGTTTATCATTAAATGTGTCGTATTCCCCACGGTATGGATTTTCTTTTGTATATTTTTGATAACTAATGAATTCTTTTGTGTTTTTATCCAGGGTTAAGACGGCCTGGACAGAATAATCGGGGTTTAAATATTTATAATGTAACATTTCTCTTGACGGGAGTTTTGGGGTAATATTAGGAACTTTCATTCCTGAATTGTAAAACAAAATGTGGTTGTGAAAATTAATTGTTTCTAAAATCTTAATAAATATTTACCAAATGCCCCGCAAATTATTTTATGTTGCAGTTTTGATATATAATAAGTTTCGGAATTAGGCATGATTATTCTGACATTTAAAATACAGATTTTGAGGAGAAAACATCTTGATTAATTTAACCCCAAATTTTACCCCCGCAAACAGACCATCACAGTCATTTACGCAAAAAAAGACAACAACTACAGGAGCAGACCCTTCTTTTGAAAAGTCAAAAGAGAAACCGATTTATAATGACCCGTTGATGAAATGGCCAATCAGAGGTCTTGCATTTACAAATGATATTGGTGCTGCCGTTATGGATATCGCTCCAAAATTAGGGACGATGCTCTGGTATCCTGCAATGATGTACTTTGGAGCGGATATTTATGACAAATATCGAAACAACAAAGAAACTTATGATCCTAATGCAAAAAGAGGGTTCCAACAAGCAATATTTCAAGCTCTTGCAAGTGTCGCCTTTCCAATAATAGCAGTTCACACAGGACAAAAAGGCGCCTCTATTCTTGCAAGAAAATCTGATACCAAGCTGTCGCTTCAAACGCAGGAAGAATCTACGAAATTCCTCTCTGATTTCATGTCGCGGAGAAAGCTTGCCAAGTATGATAATAAAAAAGATGTTTTTAAAGAGGAATTTCGAGTTTCTCTTGACAACTTTATTGACCAAACTACAAGAACGCATCAGAATACAAACTTTGTTAAAAAATTCTTTAATTTAATCTTTGGAGGCCGTCACCCTGAAGAAATGGGAAAAGAAGG
>QAMI01000048.1:13766-19674 GCA_003150395.1 Candidatus Gastranaerophilales bacterium
CAAAAAGGCGCCTCTATTCTTGCAAGAAAATCTGATACCAAGCTGTCGCTTCAAACGCAGGAAGAATCTACGAAATTCCTCTCTGATTTCATGTCGCGGAGAAAGCTTGCCAAGTATGATAATAAAAAAGATGTTTTTAAAGAGGAATTTCGAGTTTCTCTTGACAACTTTATTGACCAAACTACAAGAACGCATCAGAATACAAACTTTGTTAAAAAATTCTTTAATTTAATCTTTGGAGGCCGTCACCCTGAAGAAATGGGAAAAGAAGGCGCCGGCAGACGTGAAATTATTCATAAATATATGGAAAAGAAAATCGACGATCTTTTCGAAATCCGTGCAGATTTAGTTAAAGATGAAACGAAAAAGCCTGCAAAATTAACTGATAAATTATATAATGAATTCAAAGCTTTAAAATCAAAGTATTTGAAGGATTCTGAATTTAAGGCAAATGCAAAAGACCTTGCAATAAAAGATATATTAAATAAAGTTGAAGCCGCTGATATCTTTAAAACAAAAATGAAAAAAACTCTGGGCGGATTTGTCATGCTTGGACTTTTCATAAAGCCGATTGATATTTTTGTTGAAAAAGTTATTATGAAAAAATATGTTGAACCTGGACTTGACCATTTAGCAAGAAAACAGGTTAAAGATTTTCAACAGAAAAATATGAAGGGTTAAGTTATACTAATTTAACTTTCACAACGACTTTTTTAACAATCTGTGCTGAGCTGCTGATTATTTGCGGCTTGTGTGCATCATGAGGGTACAACACCGTGAAAAATCCAGGAAGAAGTTTTATTGGCAGAACAGGGTTAGTTCCATCAAAATAAAATGCAATATCACGGGAAGGATTGTACTCTTCTTTTGTTTTAAGACCGTCAAGCGGTGTATATTCAAGGATTTCTTCTCCTGAAAGAAGTATTTGAATGTCAATATAATTTTTGTGCGCTTCAAAAAATCCTTGTTCTTTTGTTTTGTATTCCTCAACATTTGCGTAGACATTTTCGGTTATAATATGTTTTTTGCATTCTATATCAGGAGTTAAATTCTTTATGAATTCAACTGCATTTTTGTCTAACTTATACAAATCAATATTTTCGATTTTGTCGTAAATCATTTAAGTCCTTTTTAAGCAAGTTCTTTCATTGCTTTTTCAAATTCTTCATGGTTTGTTGCTTTGCCATGCCATCCTGCATTGTTCTCCATAAAGCTTACGCCTTTGCCTTTAATCGTATTTGCGATGATTGCTGTCGGGCGTGTATTTTTCTTAGCTGTTTCAAGTGCTTTATAAATGGCTTCTATATCGTGACCATTAATTTCGATTACATCCCAGTTAAAGGCCTTAATTTTTTCATCAAGCGGATCCAAAGATTTGATATTTTCCGTGCAGCCGTCAATTTGAAGCCTGTTTCTGTCAATTATTGCAACCATATTATCAAGATTATGCTGTGCCGCATTCATGAACCCTTCCCAAACATTTCCTTCCTGAAGTTCACCGTCACCCATAAGAACAAAAACATTTGCGTGGTTTTTGTCGAGTTTGAGCGCAATAGCAATTCCGCAGGCAATAGAAAGCCCTTGGCCTAATGAGCCTGTTGCAACTTCAACTCCCGGACATACAGGCATTGGGTGGCCTTGAAGCCGGCTTCCAAATTTTCGGAACGTTAAAAGTTCTTCTTTTTCAATGTAACCCAATTGAGAAATAATTGAGTAATATGCGGCTGAGGCATGACCTTTAGAAAGAACAAAACGGTCTCTTTTTTCAAAATCCGGGTCTCTATGCCATTGAGTTGCATTTTTCATGCTTTTGTGAAAAAGAACAGTTAGTATCTCAACAGCCGAAAACGCTCCGCCAATATGGCCTGAAGAGGCGTTATGAACCATTTTAAGGATATTTTGTCTGTTTTCTTTGCACAGATTTTTGAGATTTTCAACTTCGTTTTTTTCAAGCATGTTTTATACTCCTGTAACTTTTTCTTTTAAAACCTTTAGGACAAACATTGGAAGCGTCGGGAAAATGCGTTTGAAGCGTTTTGGGTCCTTAATTGTTCTGTAAAGCCATTCAATGCATAATTTTTGGTAAATTTCCGGCGCTCTTTCTACAGTTCCTGACCATACATCAAAACTTCCGCCAACACCTATGAAAAGAGTTTCGGGGAGAAGTTTTTTCCCTTTGTAATTGAACACTTCTTGCTTTGGAAAGCCGAGAGCTGTAAGAACTACATCCGGACGAGAGTTTTGCAGGCATGTTAAAATTTCATTGTCGTCATTAAAATACCCGTCATGATAATATACAATATTTATTCCGGGAATTTCTTTTTTTAAGTTTTGAACGGTTTTTTCGATAACCTCAGGTTTTGCCCCTACAAGCGCAACAGATTTACCAATCAGTGTATATTTTTCTAGAATTTTTCTGGCGAATTCAATTCCGGCAATACGCTTTACATCATGACCGAGAATTTTTAAGCCGAGCTGAACGCCTATTCCATCCGGAATAACAAGTTCTGCCTCTCTGATTATATTCGTTAAATCAGGGTTTTTCGAAGCTGCATCAATCATTTCAGGATTAAGTGTTACTACCTGTCCATTTTGAGCGTATTCAATCGCTTCTTCAAAAGTAAATGTATCAATTAAAAGGTTTTGAATTTTTACCAAATTTCTTTCCATAAATCAATTATAAACCAAGATTTTTATTTGGTAAAGAACTTTAAAATAATATTCTTTCGGCTAATTGTTTTAATTACAAAAGAATGATTTAATATACTTAAAACTGAATATTTTTAACTTGCAGCTATTCTTAATTCCAAAGGAGCTATTAAGGACTCTTTTTCTTTTTTATTATATTATTATTATATGCAAAATCATGAAAAAAGTGCAAGAGAATTATTTCAATCCGGTTACAATTGTGCGCAATCGACTTTTTGTGCATTTTGTAAGGACTTAGGCTTGGACTTTGAAACAGCGTTGAAGCTTACTTCTTCCTTTGGCGGCGGGATGGGAAGACTGCGGGAGGTTTGCGGAGCTGTTAGTGCAATGTTTATGATTGCCGGATTAAAGCATGGATATATTTCAAATTGTGATGATGAAGCAAAAGCAAAACATTACGCACTTATACAGGAACTTGCGCATGAATTCAAACAAAAACATGGCACAATCATATGCCGCGAACTTCTAGGACTGCCGGAAGGTGAAGACAATCCTGTACCTTCCAAGCGCACTGAAACATATTATAAAACCCGTCCTTGCGAAGAATTTATTGCTGATGCAGCAAGAATTATTGAAAAAAGATTATAAATTCTGTTCTTTATCAGTTTTTGCTTTATTTCCAAAAGGAAATTTAGGTTTGACGTTTATCCTCAATATTGGGAACAATTCATCGCGGCTTTTGAAGTGTGAATAAACCATTACGCGCGGAATATTGACCTCAAAAATGTTATTAAACAGGCTTTGACCCTTGTAATATTCAAATTGATATTTATAAAAGTCTTGGTCAGTATCATTTAAAATCATATAAGCTTTTTTGTGAAATATTGGAAGTTCCACTGAAATTTCATTATCTGTGAATTCCGACACCATAATTATCTGAACATCAGGAAAAAGATATTGCACTTCTTCTTTTGTTAAATCTCGTCTTTGAAACTCATTACCGTCAAAAATCAGCTCAAAAAATTTCATCTGATGCGCGTTATATCCATATAATTTTGTGTAATACAAAAATTCATATGTTGAATTTGTATCATAAGTTTTGTCTTTGTATATATACTCTGAAAATCCGCCGGTGCCAATAGTTATGTGTTTTGTGAAGACGTAATCGTTTAAGCCCAGATTTCTTGACCATTTTTTAGTTAAAGGATTGTAATCAATTATTTGTTTGTCATTAATTGAATTTAAAACCATCTGATCGCATTCATAAGCCTTCGCAATATTACAGAAAATTAGCAGACTCATTATCAAAAACAAAAACTTTTTCATTTATTTTTCTCCCAAAATATAACTGCAATTGAATAATACCACAAATAAACTTTTTAAGCTGTTTTTACTAAACTTGGTCTGGTGTCGGTATTCTCATGAATTTTTGGTTTGTGTTTTTTTATGTAATAATGAACGCCTGCTGCAATTGCAAGAGTTCCGGCAGCTATAAACGGTATAAAATATTTATTTTTAAAAATGGATTTTGCTGTTCCGGAGGCTTCCTGAGCGGTTTCTGAAGTTGGCGCTGTTTCCTTTGAAACTGTTTTTTCATTTAAAATATCGCGGTATTTTACAATAAGCTTATATAATTGAGGGTTAGTATTATCATAGCCTTTGGCTTTGAAAATTCTTTCAAGGCTGTCCATTTTGTTTGCACCCCATCCTGATTCTACAGCATCGTGATATTGTTTTTTCCAATCATATCGAATTTTGTGAGCATAATTTTCTGTCGGTGTGTCTTCACAATTGAAGGAATGCTTATCAAACCTGACATCATATCCAAAGTCGTCCATAAAGAATGACATTGTATGTTTTGCCATCATGTGTTCTGCGGATTTAGTTTTTCTATATTCAACCGGGTCTTCTAAAAGCTTTTCGTCCATATTGAAAATTTTTGCAAGCGGGGCAATTGAATTCTTTTTTGGGTGTTCATAAATTATTTTATCGCCTGCTTTTTGGGGATACGGGATATCATTTGCAATTTCTCTGATTGGCTGATGGTCATGATTGCCGAGTCCGATAATAAAATTATCAGCACCAAAATTGCGTTTTAGAAAAGCGTCATTTGAAGCCCAATTGTCAGACATGTACATTGAGCTGTAAATCTTTACGCGATTTTGAAGAGGTTCAATCATTTTTCCGTTCTTTTCCCATTCAAAATCACCAGGTCCGGCCTCGACTTCCCATATTATGTTTTTGGGGTCAAAATCGTTTCCTTTTACTTCTTTTACCCAGTTTTCAATGAGGTTCATTATTTTATCACCAAAATAGGGCTTTTTTATTTCTGATGGATTATAGTTCTTAAAAAGTCTTGGCTGAATATATGCCCAGCCTACATCCATGCGGAGCATGTCATATCTGCGTGCAAAGTTTTGAATTTTATATTTCATATATTTGTGCGCATCGCTTGCAGGGTCCAGGATTTTTTCAATATCGGGCGTGGCAAGCACCCAACCCATATTCCAATCAAGGGCAAAAGCAAAAGGACGTGCTTTGACTTCTTCCGGGGTTGCACCTATTAAACAATCACCGCATGATTTAACGCCTATTGAATGCAGAAATTCATTACCTTTGGCGTGATGTTCGTCAGCTAAAAATTGTTTGAACTTGAAAAAATCACCTTTGTCTTTGTATAAAAAGTCAATCCATTCTGAGTTTTCTTTTATATAATTTTTATAGCGTGTTTTGAGAGGATGAGAATCTACTAGGCTCTCAAATTTTTTATAGGCTTTTTTCAAAGCTTGGTTTTGTCCTCCGTTTTCATCCATAATGTTGTTAAAATTTGCAAATCTGTCTTTGTCAGGGCGTTTGTTTGAAGAAACTATTTCTTTAACATCTTCTTTAGTAAGCAAATTTGCATATTCGTCAGTTGTTAAAAGCTGAGGATTTATATTTTGGTCACCCAAAGCTAGAGATGTACTTTGATAGTTACAGAAAAAATTATTTGCATAAGGTGTAATCTGTCCGGGAGGCAAGTCTTCTCTGACATTAAACCCCAGCATTGAGTGCATGTATTTTATATATTCCTGGGTTGTTTTGTCTGTCAAATGCCCGATACCGGTATTCATTTCCGGACTTTGAGGCAGGCTTTGCGTCGGCATAATAAAAATAGAATTTCCGGTTTGTCCGACGACTTTTTTACCTTGTTCAAGAACATTTTCATACTCTTTTAATTCTTCATTATTTAGCATTCGTCCAAAATTTACATCACGAC
>QAMI01000005.1:0-32712 GCA_003150395.1 Candidatus Gastranaerophilales bacterium
AAGACCGATTTTTTCGGATTTAATAATCATAAGTTTCCCGTTATTTTACCTACTACTATATATTATATAATACATTGAGATAAAAAAAATTGCTAGTTTCTTAATAAATTTATACTTTTGTGTTAAGATTGTAAACATGAAAAGCGGATTTGTAACCATAATCGGGCGCCCAAACGTCGGTAAATCAACACTTTTAAACCAGATTCTCGGCCAGAAAATTGTTATAACTACTGACAAAGCCCAAACCACCAGAAAACGAATTAAAGGAATTTATACAACAAAAGAAGGCCAGATTGTTTTTGTTGACACACCGGGCGTGCACAAACCTTTGAACAAACTCGGGGAATTTCTTCTTGATGAGGCGAAAATTTCAATTCCTGACGCGGATTTGATACTGTTTCTTGTTGACGGCTCTGAACCGGCAGGAAAAGGCGACAAATGGATTGCCCAGAACCTTCTTGAAACAGAAGTTCCGGTGATTATCGTGATGAACAAGGTTGACAAAGTTAAAAAGCCCGAAAAAGTCGAAGAAAATTTGATTTCTTACAAAACGCTCTTTGAAAAAAATCTTCCAATCGTGCGCGTTTCAGCCAAAACCGGAAGAAATATTGACACTTTAATCAGCAATATTTTCAAAAAACTTCCCGAAGGTGGACTTCTCTACCCGGAAGACGTTGTTACCGAAGAAACAATGCGCTCTGTAGCTGAGGAAGTTATCAGAGAAAAAATTCTTCTCAACACGTCGGATGAAATTCCGCATTCTGTAGCTGTCAAAATCGAAAAATATCAGGAAACAGATGAAATTGACAGGATTTATGCAAATATTTTCTGTGAAACCAAAAGCCAGAAAGGAATTTTAATTGGCAAGGGCGGCGCAATGCTTAAGAAAATCGGGACAGAGGCGCGGCTGGAGCTTGAAAAAATCGTTGAAAAAAAAGTTTTTCTCGGGCTTGAGGTGAAAGTTGAAAAGGATTGGCGCAAAAAAGAAAAATCTTTAAAAAATTTCGGTTACGAGCAGGAAAAGTAGCAAAAAAATTTTTTCAGGTATTTTATCTAAATGTAGATTTATGAAAGGGAAACTTATGTCAATTTATATGCCATTCAATCATGTAAACGTTCCAAAAGGTGCGACAGCTCATGTCGGAAAAATCGCCAAACAAAGAGTTAATCAATTACATTTCAACCGTGCAATGGAGAATGCTCTTGGGCATACAAGCAAGGATTATTTCAACCTTACGCATGCACCAAAATCCGAAAAGGCTCCTGCAAAGCCTCTAATTAGTTTTGCAGAAGGTTTCAAGAATTTTTTTGAAAGAGGAACAATGTTCTAATTATTTACGTTTAACGAATTGAATATCGTAACCGAGAATGTCCGCGATTTGGCGGACTTCTTCGTATTTGATGGTGTTGTTGCGAAGTTTATTTGACAAATTATTTACAGAAGTTGGGATTTTTTTTGCCAAATCTGTCATGGTTATGTTCTCTTTAGCCAGAATTGATTTTATTTCTCCGCGTGCGCTCATAATATTTCCTTAAGTAACGATTACATTAATTATTTTATTATTTCGTTTAATTATTGACAAATTAATGTAATCATAGTATTTTTCTACATGAAATAATTAAATTTTGAATTGTTTAGTGTAGATTTAATTAAGAAAGGTAAACTATGTCCATACTTTTAAAACACATCAAAGATAAAATGAACAGGGTTTTTGCCCTGTATGTGTGCATGCTTTGCACTGTTAAAAATTGCAAAAATTCTAAAAAAGGTAAAAAATTCGCCAAACCGCTTGCAAATGTCATTGCTAATGAGCTTGATGAACTTTCTATGTATTTTGAACATTTTTAGTATTACGACTCTAAACGCTTAACTTATACCCGCCGCCGTAAATCGTTTCTATATATTTTTTTCCGTCCGAAATTTTGTCGAGTTTTGAGCGCAAATGCCTGATATGAACGCGTATTGTCTCAACATCGTCGTCAGGCGCGTAGCCCCAAATCTCTTTCAAAAGTTTTTGTGACGAAACCATATTCCCGTGGTTTTGAAACAGCAAATTGAAAATATCAAACTCAATCGGAGTTAATTTTGCGGTTTTTTCATTGATTTTTACGCTGTAAACCTCCGGCAAAAGTGTAATCTCGCCAAGCGAGAGAAGTTCTCTTGTTGCGGCGCTTTCCGGAATTTGGTTTGAACGTTTCAAAAGCGCACGCACACGAACCTGCAATTCTTCCATTTCAAAAGGCTTCACCAGATAATCGTCAATTCCGATATTAAAGCCTTTTACTTTGTCATTAAGCTCCGAAAGCGCCGTAAGCATTAAGATTGGCGTGTTTTGTGTTTCCTCGTTTTTTCTTATGCGCTGTGCCACAGTGAAACCGTCAACCTCCGGCATCATAACATCTAAAATTACCAGCGAAGGTTTTTCCTGCTTGCAGAGTGCAAAGCCTTTAATTCCGTCAAACGCCTGCACAACTTTGTAGCCGCAAAGCTCCAAATTTACTTTTATAAGTTCGTTTATTGCAATATCGTCGTCCACGACCAGGATTTTAGTATTCATAAATTCATTATATGCAAAAAATGTAAAATTACACGTGTAACAATTCTTAACGAAAGATTACCCGGAAAGATTATTGCCAATAGCGCGTTTAGAGGCTTAATTTTTTGAAGAAATGTAAAAAAATAAATTTAAAGTGTAAAAAATACAAATTTTTTATTTTTTGTAGTAATATGTTGATTGCAAATTAATTTTGGTAGTTTGCACGCAAGTTAGTAAGTATACATTTATACAAAGGAGGCACATGAATTGGCAATAACATCACCTTTCACAGCGTTTAAGAACGGTAAAAAAGAAATCCACTTAGGACAACACGTTTTAGCAGAATTTTTCGAATGTGACCCAAACACATTGAACAGTTTAGATAAAGTAGAAAAGTACATGGTGGATGCCGCCCTTGAATGTGGTGCTACTATTGTCCAAAAATGTTTCCACATGTTTAACCCCTACGGCGTTTCAGGAGTTGTAATTATTTCTGAAAGCCATCTTGCAATTCACACCTGGCCGGAACTCGGTTATGCAGCAGTTGATTTGTTCACTTGCGGCGACAAGTGTGACCCGAAAGTTTCTTACGAATTTTTGAAAAAGAAATTCAACTCTAAAAAAGCAACTTTTACAGAACTCAAACGCGGTATCATAGATGAAGAAACTATGAAAGTTGCAGAAAAACCTTTCGAAATTATGGAACAAATGGTTAATTAGTAAAAATCAAATTCATTTAAATTTTAAAGCTCCGAGATTAAACGGAGCTTTTTTAATTTATGTAAAAAATTTGACTTTTTCTGTTAAAAAGCGCTTATTTTTATTTTATTATTATCTTAATCCGATATGTATATGGGAAAATCCACAATAACTGGGGGTACAGATGATTGAAGAAATTTTAGATAAAAAATCCAATTTTGATTTAACTTCAAAAAGTGCTTTTTCAAAAGAAGACGATTCTTTCACCTCGCGTTCTTATGCAGCGCTTCTTGCGAAAAACGCAATCCCGTATTCTCATAGAAAAATCGCGGATAATTATACGATTATTAAGCGTATTTTTAAATTTCAAGCTGTTATGAGCCGTATTTCTAATACTGAAAGGGCGCTCCTTGCAAAATATGATTTTAATGTTCTTGAATATACAACTGTAAAACAAATGTATGAAGAGCTTGCGCTTTTGCAGAAATGGTCTTCTTCTCAGGATTTGAAACTAAAAGCCGACGCAGACCAGATTTTGGAAATCCGCTCAAAAGAATTAAAATTCATTGACGCCAATCGTTATGCAAATATCTCAAATGAGATTTATAAAGGTTATGTTGCGCTTGAGCATTATTTTGAAGAAATCAGTAAATACAAAGAAATTTAAAAAAGCGGTTTTAAGGACCGCCTTTTTTAATTGTTAATCGTTGCTTTGATAATTTAAGATTTTGAGCAGTTTTAGCAATTTCTTCATAAAAAAGTCCCTTTTATAAGGGACTTTTTTATCTTTATTTTAAAACTGTAACTAAGCTTGTGCTGCTTCTTCTGCAGGAGCTTCTGCCGCAGCGGCTTCGGCTTCAGCCTTTGCTTTAGCTTCTGCTTCGGCTTTAGCCTGAGCTTTTTTAGAAAGTTTAACGGTTTCTTTTTTAACGTAATTCAATGTGCCGTCTTCGTTGCAGTTTTTAATTAAGTAAGCTACGGTTTCAGTCGGCTGTGCGCCTTTTTTAACCCAGTCAAGAGCTGCTGCTTTATCTAATTTCATAACTTTAGTTTTCGGGTTGTAGTGTCCGAGTTCCTGAACTGGTCTGCCTTCGCGTTTTGTAGTTGAGTTGATTACGATAATTCTGTATGAAGGGTTTTTCTTTGCACCCAATCTTTTTAATCTGATTTTTAACATTTTGTTTTTCCTTCTTAATTTTTTGACGTATAATCGGAGTTTCAAATACTGCAGCCGCGCCGTATTTTCAAATCCTTGAACTAGGCTAAGAGGAATTGCCCGTTCCGATTTAATTATAACCATAAAGTTAATGTATAATCAAGGGTTTGGTTAACAAAATTACATAAAGATTGTTATAAGTATTTAAAATCAGCCGGCACGCTTCCGTTCACTAATAATTTGCAAGGCTAGGCATTAAGGTGGGTAAACTCGCTACGCTCAAACAATACCCACCTTTGAAGTTGCCTTCGCCTGCAATTATTGTTCACTCCGCTATCGCGGCAATATAAAAAAATAAAATTTTATGGTTATAACAATCTTTCTGTAAAAAATTGTTTTTTTGTCCACTTTTCATTATAATTTTGTTATGCAAAACTTGGATGACAGCAGACTGATTGATTTGAAAAACAGGGTTAAGCAGAAACTCTCGGAAACAACGCTTTTTAAGTTTAAAGGTACGGTTTCAAAGCTTTTGGGGCTTACGGTTGAGGTCAAACTTCCCGGACTTAAAATTGGCGATTTGTGTTATATAGAAACTGATTCGGGGGAAAAGAAACCTGCGGAGGTTGTTGCATTCAAGGGGGAAGCTGCACAGTTGCTGTTACTTTTGGACGGAAACGGTATCGGACAGGGCAGTTTGGTGACTTCAATGGGGAAACCGATTATTATTCCTGTCGGGGATTTTCTTTTGGGGCGTTTGATTAACCCTATGGGAGAGCCGATTGACGGAAAACCTCTTGATACGACAGGAGCAACCTGGCGTCCGATTGAGGGGCCGCCGCCCGGACCTTTTGAAAGGCCTATTATTACAGAAATTTTTTCAACAGGAGTCAGAGCGATTGACAGTTGTATGACAATGGGGTGCGGGCAGCGTTTAGGATTATTTGCAGGTTCCGGGGTTGGCAAAAGTACGCTTTTGGGTATGATTGCACGAAATTCCGACGCGGATGTGAACGTTGTTGCACTAATCGGCGAACGCGGAAGAGAAGTTAAAGAGTTTGTCGAAGACGCTTTGGGCGAAGAAGGTATGAAAAAATCAGTTCTGGTTTGTTCAACAGGTGACCAGCCGCCTTTGATACGTCAAAAAGCACTTCAGGCAGCAACTGCTGTTTGTGAATATTTTAGAGATCAAGGCAAAAAAGTTTTCTTAATGACAGATACTGTTACGCGTTGCGCAATGGCAGGCCGTGAAGTAGGTTTGTCAATCGGCGAGCCGCCGACAATGAAAGGTTATCCGCCGTCAATTTTTTCCTGGCTTCAAAAGGTATTGGAACGCGCCGGAAACAGCCCGAAAGGGTCAATCACAGCACTTTATACAGTTTTGATGGAGGGTGATGACATTTCAGACCCGATTGTTGATATTGTGCGCGGTATTGTTGACGGTCACATATTTTTGTCTAGAAAAGTTGCGGAGATGAACCATTATCCTGCAATTGATGTTTTGGGAAGTATTTCAAGGCTTATGTCGTCGATTGCGACCCCTGAACATAAGGCAGCGGCCGGAAAAATGCGTGCTATAATGGCTCTTTATCGTGAAAACAAGGATTTGATTGATGTTGGGATGTATCAGCCGGGCTCAAATCCAAAACTGGATATTGCAATTGAGATGATGCCGAAAATTAATGCATTTTTACAGCAGAGAACCTCCGATATTGTAAGCATGGACACAACAATAGGAACACTTGTTGATATGATGAGAGATGTAGAGATTTAGGGCGTAAGGTTTAGGTTATTTAAGGAAGCTTTAAGTTTTCTTGCGACAATATTTGCAGCAATGGTTTTGTCATAGAGGGTTTGACTTATTGAGTTAATGTCTTGCGGAGTAATTTCATAGTCTACGGCGGCGAAAGTTTTATTTGATAGAAGTTTGATGTGTGATAGTAAATCCTGGAGTTTGTAATCAAGTTCAGCAATCAAATCTTCATAATGCCCGAACGGCGCGTCTTTTTCGTCCATTAAATATCCTCACAATTATTAATAAATGTTTCAATAATCAAAGTCTACAACGTTTTTATCAAATTGTCAAATGATAAAAGCCAATTGGAATATACATGCATATAATGTTGGCATGATAATTGTTAATTTGTTTAAAGTTAAGTGGAATAAAAGATATACAGGTAAAGAACTGGCTAAATTTTCAGGATTAAGCACAACAACTATAACAAAATTATTAAAAGGTGAACATGTTGATATGAAGCTTAGCACATTGGAAAAGATTGCAAAATTTTTGGACTGTAGTGTTATAGACTTACTTGAAGATGTTCCGGATTAAAACATATGGTAATTATCAATATATACAATGTTAAATGGAAAAGACGTTATACAAGGAAAGAGCTGTGTGAATTAACTGGTATCAGTCCTGCAACACTCACAAAACTTACAAAAGGAGAGCATGTAGATGTCAAAATCAGCACTCTTGAAAAACTTGCGAAATTCTTTGGATGCCGCGTCGTTGACCTCATTGAAGAAATTCCTGATTAAAGGGTTGAAAATTTGTAAAAGTGCGTTATAATAAAAGAAAGGGCGTGCGGATTGCACTCCGCACTATAAAGCCCCCTATTTTGTTGGTTTAAGCGTTATGATTATCAAAAAGATAAGCCATAGCGCTTTTTCAGTAATACTGAATTCCAACATTCTCACCTCCTTTCATGGTAAACAAAATTTAAAGTTCGTGCCACGAAGTAAGATGTAGTGTCGGGGCTTGCCCTCAAAATCTATGATACCAACTATAACGTAAGATACATCATATGTTTATTGGATTTATTATTAATTAACTAACTTGATAAACTCGAAATGTCGAATTCTATTAAAGGGTTGAAAATTTGCAAAAATGCGTTATAATAAAAGAAAGGGCGGGACAAGTTCCAGCTTGCCCCATTAAAAGCCCCTTTTAGTTGTTTTTGAGAACTAGCAGTATCAGTAAGATTATTGCTAGTTCTTCTGTATTAACAACCACATTATCACCTCCTTTCCGGTTAACAAATTTCAAGTCCGTGCCGCAAAGTAAGATGAATATTTCAGGGCTTGCCCTTTTAGTATAAAATAACAAAACTTTATGTTAATTAAATCCTTTATTTTGCGGATTTATTATTAATAAATTTTGCTGCACAACAAGGATTATTGCCAAATCTATACTTTTATTTCTTTTGTGGTAAGATATTCGCGGAAGGAAACGAAATTATGAATTTACCGCAAAACTTTGTTCCAGCAATGCTTATGACTTTGTTCGCAGGTTTGACCACCGCAATAGGCGGTGCAATCGCATTTATGGTTAAAAAAGATAACTTGAAAGCTCTTTCTATAGGTCTCGGATTTTCAGCAGGCGTTATGATATTTTTGTCATTTACGGATATAATTCCTGAGGCTGGAGAAATGCTTTCAGTAAACTTTCCAAATACACATGAATGGCTGGTATTTTTCGGATTTATCGCGGGTATTGTTGTTGCAATCCTGATTGACTATTTCCTGCCCGACCATGTTGACCCTGATGAACTTGCAGATCCGGAGGGGCCGTGTACCCACCATCACAAAATTAAGCGTGCCGGGCTTTTGACTGCAATCGCTATATGTGTTCACAATTTTCCGGAAGGAATGGCAACATTTTTGACTACAACGCAAAATTTGACTCTTGGAATTTCTGTCGGACTTGCGATTGCAATCCATAACATTCCTGAAGGAATTGCTGTTGCACTGCCGATTTATCATGTTACAGGGAAAAAAAGATATGCGATGCTTTATGCATCCTTGTCAGGGATTACCGAACCAATAGGGGCGCTAATAGGTATGGTTTTGTTCTCGCTGTTTTTGCCGCAAATTCTTGTAGGAATTCTTTTAGCGGCAGTCGCGGGAATTATGATTTACCTTTCGTTTGACACTTTGCTTCCACTTTCGAGGGAGTACGGAAACTGGCACCTTTCAATGATTGGAATTGTAACCGGAATTCTTTTTATTTGGACAAGTTTAATTTTATTAGGCCATGGATAATAAATACTTATATAAAAAAAGCGGTAAGAGCTTGTATGGAGTTCTTACCGCTTTTAGTTTTGATTCAGGCTTTTCTGCTATTTTTGTAAGTAGAAATACGGACGTAATTTCCTTTACGTGGAATTACGGACTTTTATTTTTTTGCAAATAGTTTATACTCATAAATGTAGACAGGTTGAACAAAACAGAAGGGAAGAAGCGTTCAGCTGTTTGGGAGAAATAATGGGATATAATCATTGCCGTGTGGCTTTATGTAAGACACTGAACGGTCCAATTCTCTGTACCTTGAAAACCGGATTGTACATAAATAAAACTTTTTATACAAAACCTAAAATCCACCTCTGCCGATAAATGCTATCTTATATCGGAAATATTCTTAAATTATCTTACTCTTTCGGGAGGAGGCACTTCCTCCCGGTTTCTTTAGCCGGAAATATTGTTAAGAAAGAAGGGTTTGTGTAAGTTAAGATTGAGTTATAACTTGAATAATTAAGGAATTAAGTTAATGACTTTATTATCGCCAAAGGAAGTGAAAGTTTTGACTTTGGTTGCAGAAGGTTATACTGACAAAGAAGTTGGTAAAGAGTTAAAACTTTCAGAACGCACTGTTCAGACTTATTTAGGTAGAATATTACAAAAACTCAGTGCGAGAAACAGGGTTAATGCAGCAGTTTTATTTTTCATGCAATATCCGGAAAAATACGGACAAAGTATAAAATAAATAAGGAAAACCATGAAAAGAATCATAATTCACTGGACTGCCGGTGGATATTATCCAACTACGGCAGAAAAAGAAGTTTACCATTTTCTTGTAGATAAAGACGGGAAAGTTTATAACGGAAAATTTGCACCTGAAAACAACTTAAAATGCGTAAAAGGCTGTTATGCAGCACACACCGGCGGGGGCAATACTGCATCAATCGGGGTTGCAATATGTGCAATGGCTGGATTTAAGAATAAAAATTCCTGCGGGGCTTATCCTATCAAGCCTGTCCAGTTTGAAGCAGCAATGAAGCTTTGTGCTGACCTGGCCTTAAAATATAAAATTCCGGTAAGTGCTTCAACTGTTATGACGCATTATGAATTTGGTATGAAAAATCCAAACACTTCAAGTGCGGGAAAGATTGATATAACTTACCTGCCGCCCTATCCATGGGTTGATAAAAATGACGCGGGAAGCTTTATTCGTTCGAAAATCAAATGGTATATATCAAAAGCGAAAGAGGTTTAATTATGGAAACTGCTTATTACAACTTATCAGGCGGAATTAATCAGGCTCTGACCAAAACGGAACTTGGTGTGGATACAAAGAAAATGTACTGGGCGGACAGTCAGAATATCCAGATTTACAAAAACAGAGGAATTGAAAAGCAGCTTGGAAATACAATTCTTTGTACAATACCTGAAAACGAAGGAATTACAGGCATGCATGAAATGATTTATAAAGATGATTCCAAGCTTGTCATAACAACAGAGGCCGGCAGTATTTATATTTTTAAGCCGCAAAACAACCAGCTCATCAAGCTTGACAAAACGCTTACAGGTAAAAAAACTCACTTTGCCTCTTTTTTAAACGGTGTTTTATGCATAAGCGAAAGCGACGGATTATTTTATATAAAAAATAATGCGGACTTTGATATTGTGGAATGTGAACTGAACAATGCATCAGGCGAAAGAGTTAAGGGTGAAGTTTTGACTGTTTACAGAAGCCGGGTATGGGTTGCAAGCGGTTCTACAATTTATTATTCAGCTCTTGGCTCTTATACAGACTTTACAACAGAAGACGATGCGGGTTATATAAGCGATTTTCATACAGATACCTCTGAAATTACGGCTTTGAAAGCTTACAAGGATTATCTTGCAATTTACAAAAAAGATATGGTTTATCTTTTAACCGGCATAAGTCCATCTGATTTTGCAATTGTACCATTTGCCGACAGAGGAACAACCGCTCCCGGAAGTGTTGTGAATGTTGATAACAAACAATATTTTTTAACCTCCGGAATTTATGCGCTTGAACAAGTCGGTGAATTAAATCAAATTCAGCTTGGTTCTGAAATTTCTCAGAAGATAAAGCCGGAATTTGAAAATTTTAACAAAAAGTCTTTATCTGCATCTATTTGCGTTCACTATGCAGACAAAAACCAGATGTGGTTTTTTATTCCATATAATTCTGATGATTATTACCATACAATCTGGATTAATGATTATGTTAACAAAGCCTGGTATAAAAGAGTTGTTCCGCAGGATGTTACAAGCGCCTGTTTGTTTGAAGATTACGTAGTAACAGGCGATGCTTCAGGAAATGTATATCGTGAGGATTACGGAAATTCTTTTGCCGGTGAACCTATAAAATTCATGTGGAAATCTCCGTTTTTGGCAATCGGTTCTGCACATCACAGAAAAGTTATTGATGAATTTTATTTTGTTTTGGATGATGCAAGCGATAATAAATTTGATTTTTCTGTTTATAAGGATTATGACGGCCAGTATGCTGATGATCCTGAAAAAATCTATTCATCACACTTTGAACATCTCATTTGGGCTGATGATACAACTTCAGATGACTTACCCTGCCACTGGACGCCTGACGATGCTGAAATACCGGTTTGGCCGGTTAATAAAGACGTTTTGGAAAAAGCCGAAATTTCAGAAGCAAATTATGCAATTCAATTGTGTGTTGAAGGCTCAGGAGTGAATGAAAATGCGACAATTATCGGCCTTCAATTCAGAGAAATATATAACGATGACTAGCACCACTCATATTTATAACCAGTATTTACACTATTAAGCACGAAAGGAAACTTGAAAATGTCACAAAACACAAATTCTTACTCTGCATTTATTCCGGAGATTTGGAGTGCAAAGCTAAACACAATGCTTGAAAAAGATTGTGTAATGCTTCAGTGCGTAAACAGAAATTACGAAGGCGAAATCAAAAATCAGGGCGATAAAGTGAAAATTATAACCCCTGCCGCAGTCGAAATTTCCACTTTAGATACAAATTCAATCACATATAAAGAATTGACTCCGACATCAATGGATTTAGTGATTGACCAGAAAAAATTCTTTGCTTTTAAAATTAATGACGTTGCACAGGTGCAGTCAAATGCCGATATTATGGAAGCTCACCTTACAAACGCTAAAAATGCTATTGAAGAAGTTCAGGATGCATATTTGCTTTCAATGCATGCAAATGTAGACGAAAACAATATTGTAGGTTCAGACTCTGCACCTATTGCATTAAGCAAATCAACAATTTACGAACAGTTCGTAAAACTTGCAATGAAATTGAAAGATGCAAACGCTGTTAAAGCCGGCAAACGTCCTTGGGTTGTAATTAATCCGCTTGTTGAATCTTACCTGCTTCAAAGTACAGAATTCATCGGCGCAAACAATGTTGCTGACGAAACTTTAAGAGAAGGCGCAATCGGAAGAATTGCCGGCATGGACGTTTTAGTAAGTACAAACTTAACAGCGGTTTCAAATAAATACTATATTTTAGCCGGAACAAACGATGCAATCACATTCGCTTCACAGCTTTCAAAAATCGAAAGCTTAAGAGACAAAGACAGCTTCTCTGATTTAGTAAGAGGTCTTTACCTTTATGGCGCAAAAACAGTTCAACCGAAAGCTTTGGCTAAAATGGTTGCCACAGTCAGCGCTTCTTAAGCTGCTTAAAAAAGTACCCTTAAATTTCTTTATATTTAGGGGTGCTTTCCCCCACAAAACAAGGAGAATGAAAAATGAATCAAAACGATATATTAAATCAAGTTTCATCTGCTGCCGTTTCTCAACAACCGGTTGCCGCGCAGTATAATGCGGGAATTCCTTCAGGAACAGCTATGTTTGAAACCGGTGTAAGTGCCCCGATTCCTGCAGCAACGGATTATGCTGATGCCGTGAGAAAAACTGCCTTAAAAGATTTGGCAATCATAGATAATTTTATGAAATCAGGTATCATTAATCCGGTACAAGGACAACATTTGATGAACTATGTACTTAATAAGGCGCGTGAAGTAATAGTACAACAACAGCAGGCCGGTTCATTTATTCCAGCTCAAGCCGCTGCAGTTTCCGGAATTGATGAATTTACAAGAGAAAATCCTGATTTTTTCAAACAAAATCAGCGAAATCAGGTTTTGGAATACTTGAGAAATTCAAACGCGGGTGTTGATAAAGATGAAATTTTGCGGATATCACAGATGATAGAAGCTCTGGAACAGGGCGCAGTTCAAGGATATTTGCAAAAGCAGGCTCACGCAAAATCATTAAATGACGAAAACGAAGCAGCAAAGCAAAGGTTACGAGCAAACGCCCAGAACCCGAATGCGGCTGAAAATAATGCAAGGATTTTCACACGTGAGCAAATCGGCAAAATGAGCGGTGCTGAATTTGCCAAAAACGAACGAGCTATAATGGAACAGCTTCGCAAAGGATTAATACGTTAATCCCGGCAAATTAGATAAATCTCCGGGCGGCAGATTTGCTGCCCCGGAAGATTTATAAAATCCAAGGAGAAAATATGAATTATTTTGAATTAGTTAATAAATGTCTTGTCGAACTCAATTACAAACAGGTTAACGCATTTTCTGAACTTACCAAAAACGACCATAAAAAAATTAAAAATATTATAAATGTTATTAATAATGAAGTTTGCGGTTATGACAACTGGAATTTCAAACTCAGAAAATCAGAAGTTACACTTGCTAAAAACACAAATGAGATTGACAATCCGGTTGACGGAAGAATTGCATCAATTGTAATCGACGGGCATGTTTACAAATATTTTGACAAACCCGAACTTTACATAATGAAGCAGGCTCCCAAAAATTCTTACAGCTGCTTTAATGACAAACTTCTTCTCCCGGAATTTGAAGAAGAAAAATTAATAAATATTGTCTATTATACTGCAAACAGCGTCATAACAGGGGATGGCAAGGAAAAGAAAATTCTGGAAGCAGAAACTGACAAATCTCTTATTCCGGACGTTTTTGCCGAACCTATTCTTGTTTACGGAACCTGTATGCGCTTAAAAGCAAATCCGCAGCATGTAAAATTCAGCTATTGGTTAAGCATGTACAACACAGCTCTTGCAACCATGCGCTCAAAAATTTCGATAGATTCAAATGCCGCACCTTCTGTAAAAATGCACAGGTATTAGGTTTTGGATAAATGTGCATAAAAAAAAACAGGAAGTTTTCATTCCCCCCTGTTAAGATTTACACTAGCCGAAATATAAATAGCAATATTATTATACAATTTTTTTTGAAAAAGTACAAACTTTACTAAGAAATGTAAACAAATGAAACAACTTACACAACAGCAAAAACGGTTTGTCGCCGAATATATAAAGACGCTTGACGGCGAGCTTTCAGCCAAAAACGCGGGGTATAAATCCCCGGATTTGAAGGCTGTTTCAAATAATCTTCTTTCTAACAGTTCTGTAATAAAAGAAATAAAAGAACAGCTTAAAAACCAGATTTCTTCACTGAGAGTTCACAAAGGATATGTAATCCAAAAACTTCTCCAGATTGCGGAATTTTCTCTTGAAGAAGAGGAGATAACAGACAAAGAGGGAAATTATACAGGAAAGAAAAAACTTCGTGACACTTCAGCCGGTCTGAAAGCTTTGGAAAGTTTGTGTAAATATTTGGGCTTCAATTCTGAAAACAAAGATGAAGAATACAGACAAGCGCGAATAATTACAATTTCAAACTTAGATGATGAAAAGATTTAAACAGATTTTTAAGCAAATCTTGTATGAAATTTAAAGGAGACGCAATGGCACCAAAAAATGACGATATTGAAGAAATGCTTCTTAGCGGAACATCTTTGGACGATTTAATCCGCATGAAAATAGAAGCCGAATTCAAAGATGAAATTAAAAAATCAAAAGAACAAAAGGCAAAACAACAAAAACGCGAATATACAAAGATTAATGAAGTTCCGAAAGAATACATTTTTTCAAAAGATGCGGTTTACAAATTTTACAACAGAAATACTAAGCTCGAAACCTATATCAACGGAGTTCAGGCAGAAGCACTTCTCGGCCTTCAGTACAATATTAGGAACAAAATTCTAAACGGTGAAATGAGCACATTCTCAACAGATAATGCATATGTAAAGTTTGAAAAAGTATGTGTAAATTCGTAAATCTCATTGTAGACAGAAACAATCTTTTATCTCAAAACACACAATATTTATCAAACGTGATTTTTCTATATTTAAGATACGAAAAATTCTTAAATGACGATTACGCAGCAAAAGTCACCTATGAAAATATATTAAATCTAATCGAAAATTGCGGGGATTTGTTTTTTGTATTTTTAAATGAAGAAGATGACGACTTTGCCGGATTTGTTTATCTTGACAATCTGACCGGAAGCAGCAGCTGTATCCATGGATGCGAAATTACAGCTTGTTTTGAGAAAAAATACTGGGGAAAGTTTACCAGACAAGCCGCAAGAGAATTTTTTAATTATTGTTTTAATACTCTCGGTTTTACAAAAATTAAAGCGCAGATTTATCCGTTTAATTCAAGAGTCAAAAATATATTAACATATTCCGGCTTCAAGAAGGACGGCGTTTTGCGCGGTGAAACTATAAAAAATGGAAAGTTAACAGATGTGGAAGTTTATTCCCTGTTAAAATCCGATTTTTCTGAAAAATTTTATGAAAGGTAAAAAAATGAAAATAGAAACAGAAGATTTAACTGAGAAAATTACGCCGGCTCAGGAAAGCTCTCTGGTAAGAGAGATTACGCAAAAATACGACAAATACAATGACCTGCGTATTTCTCAGCTGGACGATGCAAGAATAATGCGCGAAACAATTTACAACACAGACATCCCGAAAATTAACGGCTGGGACAATAAGGTTGCGCTGCCGGATATTTATGAACTTGCACAAACCCTGAAATCGCATATCAGTGAGAATTTGTATTCACATCCGGAGGCTATGTTTGACGTTTCGGGCGCAACGCCTGAAAGCCAAAGCTTTGCAAACAAACAAAAATCAATGCTTGTGAATACTTTTGAGCAGATGAAACTTGAAGATGAAATCGAAAAAGCAATTGACAGCATTGTTGAAACCGGCGAATGCACGCTTTTTGTCGGCTGGGAAACAAAAATTAAACATACCCGCCGTGCGCTTTCTCTTGAAGAACAGCTTCAAAACGATTCCGCCAAAACCTTTAAAGTAGAAGAGAAACTTATATACGACAACGCAAAAATTAAACACATTAAATGCGAAGATTTTGTTTTTGACAAATACGACAAAGACAACTGGGACAGATGTTCAAAAATCTACAGAACATATTCAACAATAGATGAACTGCGTTCTGATAAAGCAAATAATCTTTTAACCGAAGAAAAACTGGAAACCTTGAAAGGAGTGGTGGCAGGCAAGAAAAACCGCAATCCCGACAAAGCGGTTGAAGAAAACAAAGTTGAGATTTTGGAATTTTGGGGAGATTTGGAACTCGAAGACGGAACTTTGCTGAAAAACTGGCTTGCTGTAGTTGCGGCAAGACGTGAAATCATAAGATTTGAACCAAATCCGTTTGTAATCAATCCGTTTATACATGCTAACATTATTGAATCACCGGAAACTGGACGAGGCATTTCACCGTTAAGGGTTGCACTGATTTTGAACAATATTTCTTCAACAATTTTAAACAAACAAATTGATGCGCTTGCCCTTATGATGAATCCGCCGTATTTGGCTCCGAAAGGATGTTTTAGCGGAACTCAGGATGTTCAGCCCGGCAAAATAATAGAATACGATGCAGCTTTAATGCCAAATCAGCCGATACCTTTAAGTTTTGATAAAGCAATGGTCGGCTGGGATTTTCTTAATTACTTCAAATCAACAATCGAAAGTGCAACAGGAATTTTCAAAAACATGACCGGAAATGTTCAATCATATGCAAGAACAGCAACCGAATTGAATTATTCAGCAAACGGGCAGGAAGCGCGATTGAATATGCTTCTTGACACAATCAACCGCAAAGTTATTGTGCCGATGGTTGAAAAAACCGCTGATATAATTGCGAACTTCAAATTGGGAACAGAAATCATCGGAATTCATGAAAAAGGGCAGACTTCCTTTCTTGAAATTGATGACAAAATCAGAAACGGAAATTACATTTACCGCTACGGCGACAGAAAAGCAACTTTTGAGCGAAAACTGCGTCTTAAAGAGCTTTTTGATGTTGTGAAATCATTTGCGGAGGTTCCGGAAGTTGCACAGCGTGTAGACTGGATGGAATGTTTCAAATTTGCGCTTGAGCAGTACGGAATTGAAAACGCTGAAAACTTTTTAAAAAATGAACAAACGAACGTATATCAAACCTCCTTACTTAACATGAATACATAATCTGCATTTGCAGTAATTCTTTCTCTGGTGCCGCATACTCTTTTACCTATGGCTCCTCATCACCTAAGCGGCACCTTTTTTTAGAATTTTTGAAAAATTGATGAAATTTGATTTGGGAAGTGAATAGGCGAATAAGTTAATAAGTTCGTTTCATTATGGAGGTAAATAACTGAATGTAAAGCACTTATTCACTTATTAACTTATTCGCCTATTCACTTATAAAAACAAAGGACACAAAATGAAATACAACTTACTAAAAGCCCAGCGGGAGTTCCTGGAAATCCCGCATGAATACACGCTTGATGTTGCGGTTTACCAGGGCGGATACGGGTCGGGGAAAACTTTTGCAGGCTCTCTTCTGGGAATTCTTTTGAGTATGAAATTCTCGGGAATTAGAGGGCTTGTGGGCGCTCAAACATATACGCTTGTCAGAGATACAACGCTGCAAACTTATTTTGAACATCTTGAAAACATGAACTTTAAAGAAGGAGTTGATTTTGAATGGTCATCATCTTTGCAGAAACTGACATTTCGAAACGGCAGTGAAATTTTATTCAGGCATTTTGACGAGCCAAATAAACTTAAGTCGCTCAACCTCGGTTTTGTTGAAATTGAAGAGATGTCTGATATTCCATACGATACCTTCAAAATGCTTGTCAGCCGTATGCGCCAGAAGCAAAAACCATGGTGGAAAAATTTCACCTACAGAATTTTCGGTCACACAAACCCCGAAATGCAAAGGGGATGGGTTTATAAAACTTTTGTTGAAAACCCCGCTCCGAATTACAGGCTCATTTCAGCCCCAACAACTCAGAATATATATCTTCCGGAAGGTTTTTGCGAGGAATTGAAAAAACTTTATGATGAACAGTATTACAAAATCTTTGTTCTCGCACAAAACGGCGAATATAATAACGGACTTGTTGTAAAAGATTTCACGGATGAGAATATTCGCGATATTAAATATTGTCCGGAAATGGATTTGCATATTTCCTGTGACTTTAACGTTGATCCTATGGCGTGGGTTCTGGCGCACAAAACTGACGATAAAGTTTTTTACTTTGACGAAATCGTAATGGAAAACACAACAACCGCACGTGCCTGTGATGAATTTTACAGGCGTTATCCGAACCACAAAGGCCGCGTTATCGTAAATGGTGATGCTTCCGGCGATAACCGTTCGTGTACAAGTGAATATACAAATTACGTAATCATAAAAAAACGTCTTTTGCACTACGGCTATGATGTTGATATTAAAATTAAAGCTTTTAACCCGCCTATTAAAAACCGCATAGCTGCTTTTAATGCAAAAGTCCGCTCTGCTGACGGCGAGGTCTGCCTTTATGTAGATAAAAAGTGTGAAAAACTTCTCTACAATATCTACAACCTCAAATACCGTGAAGGTTCATCCAAAATAGATATACCGACATACCATCAGATAAAGCAGACAAAAGAATTAAAATTTTTATCACATCCGATGGATGCAGCCTCTTATCTTGTCGATTTTTACTGGCCGATAAAACTTTAAAACAACCCCGAAAGGAGACTAAAATGACGACTAAAACAAATTTACATAAAAAGGCGGAAACGTACAAAAATCTCTGCATTTTTGCAAGCGACGCAATGAAATTCGAAAACGGAACAAAAATTTTCGGAACCTGGAAAAAGCTTGAAAGCTTTCACGAAACAAAAACAAACTTCAAAGGAATTCTTTACACAAACGGTGAGGAATTCGTAATCTGTTACCTTGGAACAGATAGCAAAAGTATAAAAGACCATATTGAGAATATTGCAATGGGAATTTTTCCAAAAACTTTGCAAATGCGTGTTGCAAATTGGTTTTACAAAACCTGCAAAGAACAATTCGACATTTACAACGACAACCTGACACTGATAGGTCACAGCGAAGGCGGTACTGAAGCGACTTTTACGGGGCTTAAAAATAATGTAAAAGTCGTAACCTTCAATGCATTTGGAATAAGCCGGAAACTTTATGACGAAAATCGTGATTACTCAAATTTAATTACAAATTACCGTGACGAAGCTGATTTGGTTTCGAAATTGAGGGCAAACCCGGGACAAACCTTTATTGTGCCCTCTACTGTTAAACAAAATTTTCTTAAAAGATTTTTCGGCTCAATCAAGTCCCATAAAATTTCTAATTTTGGTGACTGTGAAAAAGCAATTCCGCTTGATTTATATATGCAAAATCATCCGTTTTTCATCAATACATATTGCAATTTCTGAAAGAAACTAAAATTTTTAAGTCTTAACTGCCGTTTAAAATTAAAGGAGATAAAAATGGAAAGTTTATTACATTATTCGCCGATATTGGTTGCGGTGATGATATTTTTAATACAGCATCGAATTGTTGTAACTCCCGAACAGCTTGAGAAAAAACACCGCGAAATTATAGAAGACATAGAAGAAAGATTTGTTTCAATCCACAGCTTTAACGATTTGAAAGACCATTTTGGAGAAATGAAAGAAAAGATTGATAAAATTTATGATTTTATCATTACCGTAAAATAATTTTGTTAAAAATTCTTCTGAAATATTATTTTTTCCTTAAGATATACCCAAAATCCTTTGTCCGTGTTAAGATTGTTACATCAAGACTATAATGGAGAGGAAAATTTTATAATGATAAGCTTATTAATGAAACTTTTGGGCGATCCTAATGAAAGAAAAGTTAAAAATATCCACGGAATAATTGATCATATAAATTCACTTGAACCTCAGTTTGAACAGTTGACCGATGCCGAATTACGTGCAAAAACTGATGAGTTTAAAGCAATTCTGGCACAACGCCCAACCAGCGAAGATTTCAAAACAGACAGAAAACTTGAAAAAGAAGCACTGGACAAAATTTTACCCGAAGCTTTTGCAACAGTCCGCGAAGCCGGTAAACGAGTTTTGAATATGCGTCACTTTGATGTTCAGCTTATCGGCGGCTATTTTCTCCACAACGGACATATCGCAGAGATGAGAACCGGTGAAGGTAAAACTCTTGTTGCAACCCTTCCGGCTTATCTGAACGCACTTACGGGCAAAGGCGTTCACGTAATCACAGTAAACGATTACCTCGCAAAACGTGACAGCGAATGGATGGGTAAAATTTATAAATTTTTAGGGCTTTCAGTCGGCGTAATTCTTTCCGGCGGACGCACAGCAGACGATTTTCATGCAAAAAAGGCCGCTTATGACTGTGATATTACCTACGGAACAAATAATGAATTCGGTTTTGACTACCTCCGTGACAATATGGCCGGAAGTCTGGATATGCTTGTTCAAAGACCATATAATTATGCAATTATCGATGAAGTTGACTCTATCTTGATTGACGAAGCCAGAACCCCGTTAATCATCAGCGGCCGGCTTGAAAAATCAGCAGAAACTTATCAATTGATGGCCAAAATCGCTCCTCAGCTTAAAAAAGATGCTGATTATGAAGTTGATGAAAAAAACAAAAACATTATTTTAACCGAAGACGGTATCGACCATGCTCAGGAACTTTTGGGTATTAAAGATTTGTTTGACATCAATACTCAATACGCCCACCACCTTTTACAGGCACTTAAAGCCAAAGAATTATTTGTAAAAGATACGGATTATGTAATCAAAAACGGCGAAGTTATGATTGTTGACGAATTCACAGGACGTTTGATGGAGGGAAGACGCTGGTCGGACGGACTTCATCAGGCTGTTGAGGCAAAAGAAGGCGTTAAAATTCAGGATGAAACCCAAACATTAGCAAGTATTACTTTCCAAAACCTTTTCAGACTTTACCCGAAATTGTCAGGCATGACAGGTACGGCAATGACAGAAGAAGCTGAATTCGGGAAAATTTATAACCTTGAAGTTACGACAATTCCAACAAACAAACCTGACATCAGAATTAATTATCCTGACGTAATATACAAAACCGAACGTGCAAAATATAATGCTGTAGTTGAAGATATTATTGCAATGCACAAAATCGGACGACCTGTTCTTGTGGGTACAATCAGTATTGAAAAATCCGAATATGTTTCGGCATTGTTGAAAAAACGCGGAATTGAACACCATGTTTTGAACGCAAAACACCATGAAAAAGAAGCTTACATAATTGCACAGGCAGGGCGAGTCGGCGCTGTAACAATTGCAACAAATATGGCAGGCCGCGGTACTGACATTCTGTTAGGCGGTAATGCTGAATATCTCGCAAAAGAAAAACTTGAAACAATGGGAATTTCGCCCGATTCTCCGGACTACGAGAGACTAAAAGACGAAGTTCTGGCTGAAGCAAGAAGAATTACAGAAGCAGAACATGCAAAAGTTGTCGAAGCAGGCGGACTTCACGTAATCGGTACCGAACGCCACGAATCACGCCGCATTGATAACCAGTTAAGAGGCCGTGCTGCGCGTCAAGGTGACCCGGGGTCAACAAGATTTTTCTTGTCATTAGAAGATAACTTGATGAGAATTTTCGGCGGTGACAAAATTACGTCACTGATGAACATGCTCCAGGTCGAAGAAAATATGGCGATTGAATCAAAACTTATCTCTAACCAAATTCAATCAGCGCAGAAAAAAGTTGAAACTTACCACTTTGATATCCGTAAATCAGTCCTTGAATACGACGATGTTATGAATGTTCAGCGTGAAAAATTCTACGCTCAGCGCCGTAAAGTTCTTGCCGGAAAAAATCTTTCAGAAGATGTCTACTTTATGATTGAAAGAGAAATCGACAGACTTTTAAAAAGCTACATTGCACCTGAACAGCATCCGGAAGAATATGTTTATGAAGATCTTCAAAGAATGATTAAAGAACTTCATTCGCTTGTACCGCAATTGTCATTCATCAATGTAACAGATGTCCAAAATCTTAGATTTGACGCTGTTTATAACAAGTTAAAAGATTTTGCTCTGAAAGCATACCGCGATCATGAGCAGGAAGTTATTGATTTTTATAATGAAGTAATCGAAAAATATGACCCTGAATTTGTACGTCAAGTTGCATTTTCTGACGACAATGTAATTAGAAATCTTGAAAAAGATATTTTGCTTCGGGTTGTAGATAATAAATGGATTGACCATCTGCACAATATTGATATGCTGCGTGACAGTATAGGTTTGAGAGCTTACGGTCAGAAAGATCCGCTGCTTGAATACAAACGCGAAGCCTATGAAATGTTCAATAAAATGATGTTTGAAATTCAGGAAGACACGGTTCGTCATCTTTTCAGAACGAAATTCGGTGTTCAGGTCATAGGCGGTCCGACTGAAGAAATGGAATAGGGCTAAAAACATTTGCCTATAGTGGCAGATTATTAAAACAAGTTAATTAACAATAGCTTTTAATATTTTATAAAAATCCGGAATTTTTTCCGGATTTTTATTTAGGATGTGATTAATTTCAGTAAGAAGTTCATCGTTGCTTTTGAAATGCCCGAAGTCAAAAAGTTCCTGCGGGTCAATTTCAAGTGCTGCAATAATTTTTTCAAGTGTGTCTGCGGAACAAAAATTGTCGCCGGTTTCAATATAACTTAGTGCATTCTGAGATATGTCAACGAGTTCTGCCAATTTTTCCTGTGACAGACGACGCTGTTTTCTCAACTCTTTTATTCTAATCCCTAAGTTACTTTTAATATCCATATAACCTCTTTATAATAAACTCAATTTTTTCTAATAATAATAAATTTATAATTATAAAAATGTTGAAAATTATAATTAAGTATGATAAAATATAAGTATTGATGATAAAATTGCTTAAAATTATCAAGGAGGATGAATGAGAAAAGCATTTACAATGGCTGAGGTTTTAATTACACTTGGTGTAATTGGAATTGTTGCAGCTCTGACAATCCCGCAGCTTATTAAAAATTATCAGCATAAAATACTTGAAACAGCATTTAAAAGAGAGTATTCACTGTTAACTCAGGTTGTTTCTCAAATGAATAATGACGGACTTTGTATAACATATAACTGTTCAACCAACAAACAATTATATCAAAATCTTAAGCAATATTTTAAAGTAGTAAAATCTTGTGATGATATGGCCGGAATTGAGGTGGAAGAATTTGATAAATTATGCTTTCCAAAGGCTAAAAATGATACAAAATATACTAACTATACAAGAACATCCTCTTATATGCGCACCAATCTGTTTGACGATGGCCAATTTTATACTGCAGATGGAGCTTTATATACAATAGAAAAGACTGGTAATCCTCAATCATTGATTATAGGAATTGACGTTAATGGAAGAATGAAAGGTCCTAATGCTTTTGGGCATGATCTTTTTGTGTTTCAGATGTTAGAGCAGGGTTCAATTGGTGTGATAGTACCAATGGGAGCTGATGGTACAAGCTATGAAGAGGATGTTTATTGTTCAAAAACTTCCACTCATGTTTATAATGGTGCTGGATGTGCAGTCAAAGCTTTGGGTGAAAAAGATTACTTTAAAAATTTGCCTTAACAATTTATGATAAACTTGTTCAGTACTTTTAATTTTTATATGTTTAAGATAAAATATTTTCTATAGATACGAAGTAGAAAAGGAAATATAAATATGCTAAGAACAGGGATTGTGGGATTGCCGAATGTTGGGAAATCAACTTTATTTAACGCATTGACCAGTGCAAAGAATGCACAGAGTGCAAACTATCCATTTTGTACAATTGAGCCTAATGTTGGAGTTGTAAATGTGCCTGACGAAAGACTTGAAAAACTTGCGCAACTCTGTAAAACAGAGGTCATAATTCCGACAGCAATTGAATTTGTCGATATCGCCGGGCTTGTAAAAGGTGCAAGCAAAGGCGAGGGACTTGGCAACCAATTTCTTCACAATATTCGCGAAGTCGATGCCATAATTCAGGTTGTAAGATGCTTTGATGATCCGAACACAATTCACGTTGCAGGTAAAGTTAATCCGCTTGATGATATTGAAGTTATTAATACAGAGTTAGCACTTGCGGATTTGGCGTCAGTTGAACGCCGTCAGGCAAGAATTGCCAAACAGGCAAAAGGCGGCGATAAAGAAGCTGTTCTTGAAGATAAAGTTTTGAAAAAACTTACCGATTTGCTTTCAGAAGGTACTTTTATAAATGTAGCTGAGCACTTTGACGATGAAGAAATTCCTGTTGTAAAACAGCTTAATTTGATGTCAACAAAACCCGTAATTTACGCTGCAAATGTTTCGGAATATGACCTCAAGGATGGCAACGATTATACAAAAAAAGTTCAAGAATACGCTTCAAAACACAGTGCAGAAGTTGTTTTGATTTCAGCTAAAATTGAAGAAGAACTTGCAGAACTAGGGGCTGAAGAGGCAAAAGAATACTTAGCTGAACTTGGCATTGAAGACAGCGGTATTAATCGTATGATTAAATCGGTCTACAAACTTTTGAATTTGCGTACTTTTATCACAGCCGGCGAAAAAGAAGTTCACGCTTGGACAATTCCTGCCGGCGCAAAAGCCCCCCAGGCTGCCGGTGTTATCCATACGGATTTTGAAAAAGGTTTCATAAGAGCAGAAATTACGCCTTACAAGGATTTCGTAGAATACGGTTCATATACGGCTTGTAAAGATAAAGGAGTAACCCGTCTTGAAGGCAAAGATTACATTGTTCAGGATGGTGATTTGGTTCACTTCAGATTTTCAGTTTAATGTCTGTTGTGTTCACTCCACTTGACAAACAATGAAAAATCGTAAATAATATATCTGTAGGGAAAAGACCCTAAGAGGTCGCTGTCTCTTAAGATCTTTCTTAACCCCCTATTTAATGCATTTAAGTGCTATGATTATCGCTAAGATAAGCCATAGCGCTTTTTCAGTTATACTGAAATCCATTTTTCATCACCACCTTTCCGTCAATTTCTCTTAACTAGTCCGTGGCGTAGGTGGCAAACAGGAGCTTACCCATTATTTATTTTATAATAATATCTCCGTTTTGTCTAATTGTAAAATCTTTCAAATCCCCCAGCACGGCAATTGTACAAAGCTTTCAGTCTGTTTAGAATTTTGTTATGGATATTAAAGAAACTCTAAACGGAATAATTGATTTTTACTATACAAATAAAACCAGATGTGTTGATTTTCGAATAGACCAGCTTAAAAAATTAAAAGAAGCTATAATCAAATATGAACCTGAATTTGTTCGTGCGCTTTATCATGATTTGCATAAATGCGAGGCCGAAGTTTATATGACAGAAACCCGCTCGGCAATTAAAGAAATAGATTTTATAATCCGTCATCTTCGAAAATGGGCAAGACCTGAAAAAGTTCCGACTCCAATGTTTTTGAAGCCGTCAAAGTCGTTGATTGTCAAAGATCCTTATGGTGTTGTACTGATTATTGTGCCTTTTAATTATCCGGTACAGTTATCATTAGTTCCGCTAGCCGGAGCAATTGCTGCCGGAAACTGTGCAGTTTTACGTTATTCAAAACGAACTCCCGAAACTTCAAAAATCCTTCACAGAATGATTTCGGAAATCTTTAATCCGAATTATATAAAAAGCTTCTTGCCGGAAGGAATTTCGAGCGAAGAAATTCTTAAAGGCAATTTTGACTATATTTTCTTTACAGGAAGTTCTGCAACTGGAAAAGAGGTTGCAAAAGCTGCAGCTGAAAGACTAATTCCGTATACTTTAGAATTGGGCGGAAAAAGCCCTGTAATTGTCGACAGCACCGCTGATATACAAACGGCTGCCAGACGCATTGTTTGGGGAAAATTCATGAATGCCGGGCAGACTTGTATTGCACCGGATTATTTGATGGCGCATTTTTCAATTAAGGAACAGTTAATTGATGAGATTATCAAAGCTATTAGAAAATTCTATGGGGTAAATGTTCAGGAAAGTCCTGATTACGGCAGAATTGTTGACGAAAACGGGTTTTACAGGCTTCGTGAAATTCTTCAAAAAGAAAATGATAAAATAATTCATGGTGGTCAAACTGATGAATGCGGACTTTATATTGAACCGACATTGATTAAAGAAGAGTCTTTTGATGCGCCTTCTATGCAGGAAGAAATCTTTGGTCCTATACTTCCGATTTTTGACTGGTCTGATATTAACGATGTTTTTAATAACATACGCATACGGCCGAAACCGCTTGCTTTCTATGTTTTCTCAAAAGACAAGGAGTTTGCTAAAATGGTTATGAAAAGCTTTGCCTTTGGCGGCGGAGCTGTGAATGATACTATAAATCATACAGCATCAGTTTTTCTTCCGTTCGGAGGTGTCGGGCATTCCGGTATCGGCAAATACCATGGCAAATACACCTTTGATACTTTTACGCATTTGAAAAGTATATTAATCCGAAATAACGGCATGTTTGCTGATAAAATTTTTCCTCCATATGACCAAGAAAAAATAGATTTAATCAATAAATTTTAGGCCTGAGAAACAAGCGACAGTCGTTTACCGTTTTCTCGCACTTCATGTTGCTGCTGCCTATATTTTGCAGTATCAATGAAAAACTGTTTGTTGTATATAGTTTTAACTTTGTTTCTTGGCGGAATGGAATATAATGTTAAAGTAGTTCCCCTCATTTTTACAGGCTTGTCGTCTATTGTTTTAATGAAAATTTTACCATTGTACTCCTTAACTATGTATTTATCATTTTTATCATTTGCGTTGTATAAAATTGTTCCAGGAGTCAAACCTTTTGTTATAGTATGCGGATTTTTGTCATTAGGATTGTTGTTAATATCAATTCTTTCAAGTTCAACTTCGCGCGGATGATATTCATTTAAATACCATTGATCAACACCGCTTGTGTTTACTAAGGAAATCACAACAGAGTCATCTGTTCCATGGCGCAGGATTGCAGAAACATCAATTCCTTTCCCTTCACAAGTGCCATGTTGAATATCGAGAAGAAATGGGGCGCCATCATTAAGAGCATGAAGTTCCTGGCGGCTGCGCATTTTCATTGCTTCGTTCATTTTGTCATAATGGTCTTTGATAAATTTTTTATAATTTTTACTGTTGGTATCAATCCAGTCATTATGTATTATTGAACGGTTTTGCAAATATATATTTTTTGATTCAGATTCGTAACCGGTTGTTCCAGTGTCATCACCTGCATATAATGTCGGCATACCCGGAAGTATTGCAAGAACTTCTGTCATGGCCTGAAGTTTTTGTAATGCGGGAGTTAAAGCTTTTTCAAAAGTTGCATCTTGCAGTTCTTTTATTTCTGTATCGCTAAGGTTTAAACCGTGTACTGTTTTTGCCTGATTTAATACAATTTCAAGTGCAACATCCAGAGGTTTTACACCAAAACCTTCTGCTGAGAAGTTTTTGCCTAGATATCTGCCGTTAGCAAGATCGCTTATGGATTTGAAAATTGCGCTGAAAATATGTTTATTTAATTCGGAGTCTTTATCATAAGGGTATTTTTCAGCGATAGTTTTTTTGAAGGCTTCACTTAGGGCATCGGCCATAGCAAGGGCTTTACCGCTTTTTTTACTAAGCTTTTGTGACTGTAATAAAAGAGCCTTTCTTCTTTCATAGTCAGCATCACTTTCGCCCGGTTCTTTTTCAACAATGGGTCCAAGGAATCTGTCATTAAGTATTCGATATGCTTTTTCTCTAAAATCTGAGTTGTTCAGGTCTGAAAGATTTTGGGTAAACCATCTCGGGTTTAAAATTAAACCGTGCAATACACGTGCTCGGTCGTGGTTTCCTATAAAGTTATAAGCATGAAGAATTGATTCATATGGAAGCGGACACCATTCATTTCTGTAGTCGTCGAGCTTTCTTGAATAAACACCGAGCATTTCACCTGTTTTCGTATCAATCCTATGGCTTAGATATGCATCAAACCCATTACCATTTTCTGTTCTGTCATTCTGTTCAAAGTGGTATCCAAATAGATTCTGAAGTGATGAAAAATAGAAGGAATAATTAGCGATAGAGGTCATATTTGTTTCGCGTAGAAACTTTTTAATCATGTCAGGATAAATGGTGTATTTTTTTGAATTTTCACCTCCGCCTTTATTCCAAAGCATGCTTTCATCTGTAAATTCAGCAACTATGTAGGAATTTTGGTTTTGTGAATAAACAGAATCTGCAAATTGTTTCCAGAACCGTGTGACTTCAGGCCATACAATGTCTAGGTGGTCACTGCCTTCTTTCATAGCATTCATATCACCTATATCTTTTGTAGCGTCAATTCTCCAGTCAAGTCCTGCATTAACCCTGTCAGTAATCATTTCTGCAAGTTTAAAACTATTTTCATTTGTGCCTTTAAGAGTTTCAAACAAAGCTCTAATTAAAACTTTTTTATCATTTGCATTCAGTTTTTTCAAACCGGACTCAATTTTATTTAAAACCTGGTTAGCTTCATCTTCAGGGCTAGAAGCTAATATTCCGAGGGTTTGTGTGGTTGTTTGTTTTAAAGACTTGTAATCATAAGTAATTTCACCAGTTTCGTTGTCAATTTTTATATTTGTTTTAGGTGCAAGAGCCTTAACCATTGCATATTTCGCAATGACTTCGGTAAGCTGCGGCAAAATATATTTTCCTAAAGTGGTTGCATTATAACCTTCATATATTTTTGACCCTTCCGGAAGCATTTCATTGAGGTTGTCCATAACTTCTGAGGTGAATTTAAACATTTCTTTTTTGTAAATGTTATCCATTCTTTTGTACGTTTTTTCATATTCCGGAGTCAGGTGAGGATTTTTTTGAAGATACATTTCATATCGTGTACTTCCTAATGTTTCTTCACTTGTTGCTCGTTTTGTTATGTATGGGCTTGCAAGAACTGAAACAAGGTTATCCCCGAATTCTATTGAATCAAGCGGGGTGTTCATAAGACCAGCAAGCAGGTAATCTTTGTATTCAATGTTTACAGAAGAACCTTTTAAATCATAATTGTCTTCCAAAACATTTTTAACGATTGCACTGTTTATTTCTTGTCTGAGTTTTTCCGGGAATTTTCCTTCATTAATGTTTTCGATTATTTTTCTATAAGCTTTTTTAGGATTTTTGTGGTCGATGCCTTTCAGCTGCTGGGCAACATAAAGATTTAAAATATCCTTTGTTTTGCCTGTCCAGAACATGCCTGATGCTATTGCATAATCTTGAACTTCATAACTTTTTTGTTCAAGTTTATTCATTGCATCATTTTGATCCGGCAAATCTACTGTAAGTTTTACGCGTCCGGTATCAACATTTGAATATAGGTAATTTAGTTTTGCAATGTCTGTGTTTGCATCCCAGGTTTCAAAATTACCGTCAATTTTTTCTTCAAGCACAAAATTGTTGAATTTTGAAACGAAACGCGTTCCTATATAGCTGTCAAGACTAATTGTATCTCTCAGTTTTAATAAGTTATTTATAAGTTGTTTTTCTTCTTCATCTTTAATATCAAGATTGTATTCTTTTTTTGCATTTTGAACGATTAAATGCACTTTGTTTGTGTAGGATTCTTTAGTTTTAATATCGTAGATATCATAAACTGCATTTGATAAAGCTTCTTTAATCTTATTTTTTCTTTCAGGATTTGAGCCTATTGGGAATGTTATATCAATTGCTGTTTCAAATGCTTTTTCTAAATTTTTTGGAGTTTTGTTTTTCATTAAGGCATTGTATTCATTTAATCTCTTGATGTTTTCGTTGTATGTTTCAGGATTAATTTCAAAAGCATAAGGTATAATGGTATCGTTATGAGTATTGATATCAAGAGGATTTTTCGTATTTAAAATATCATATGCTTTAACTAAATGCTGGGTATCTTTTTTAAACTTATCACTTACAAGTCTGTCATCGAAAATTTGAATGTAAGTCGGCTTGTTGGATTCATATTTGGAATTTTTACCGATTGAAATTTTTCCGGTTTTTGGATCCTGTTTGTATTCATAAGGTGAGTTAACAACTTTATGTTTAATAAAGCTTGTATTTTTACTGAAGACGCCGAGTCCGAGCGGCCCATTGCTTAAGTCAGCCTTAAACCAGTTAAAATATGGTGATTTTTCGCCCCATTTCAACACGTGAATAAAGTGAACGCCTTCAAGGCCTTCGTTAACGTATGCACCGTCAGAAACGAAGTTCAACCCTTTTTTAAACATTTCACGCTGCAAAGACGCGTAGTTGTTAATGTTCCCGAGAGAATGAACCATCTGCATACAGTTTTTATTCCAGTAGCCATGAGAAGAAACGTCATCATCTGTGAAAATAGGTGTGGAAATAATTCTTGAATATCCGTCAAACTTTCCGTCACGAACATCTTTTTCAATACCTGCGAGGTTACCTCCGATTTTGTTTGAGAAAGTTTTGGTAAAACCTTCAAGTTGACCTATGTGATTGTTTTTGATGATTTTACCGTCATTGTCGTATGTCCACATTGGATTGTAAAAGTCCGGCATGAGCAGTTTCATTGCTCCTCCGGTATAAGTTTTCGGGCCGTTGACAGTTACAATATTATATATTTCATGCTCACCCTTGGCTCTTGAATCAATAAAGTCTCCAGCATCAATTTTATAAGACGGGCGAACATCAGGTTTGCTTCTGTCTGCATTTTTTGGCGTAAGCGCATAATGGTAAGCAAAATCCTGGTCTTCTCTGAGGTTAAACTCCAGCCCCATGTCAACAATATTTTTGCCGGGTTTAAGCTTGTAATATCCATCAGAACTTGTAAGGCATGGCTGACCTTCGATTACGTAATAATTGCCCTGCGTGTCTGTGCCTACAGAACAAACCTCAAGATAACAGTCATATGCACTCTCATCATATGGATAATTAAATTCGTAAATTCGTTTACCGTAATTATCTTTGATTGGCTTGTATCCTTCAAAGTTTACATTGTTATTATGCTGTTTGTTCCTTAAATCAAAATTGACTTTCACACGCACTCCTTGTTTCTGTGATTTTAAATTCCCTAAACATAAATTTTTGACAAAAAACTTCGATTTATTAAGAAATTTTTACATTTGTTTCTCATTGAATATTTGTATTTTATAATACTTATTATAATCAAAAAATTGGAGATATGATATGCCGATGACAGAAATTAAATGTGATATTAAAGACATTACCCTTGCTGAACAAGGTAAAAGACAGATAGAATGGGCATTTAAAGATATGCCCGTGCTGACAGAAATTAAAAACAGATTTGAAAAAGAGCTTCCGTTCAAAGGCCTTAAACTTTCAGCCTGTGTTCACGTAACAAAAGAAACCGCCGCACTTTGTACTGTAATGAAAGCTGGCGGCGCAGATGCCATTTTGGTTGCTTCAAATCCTTTATCAACTCAGGATGACGTTGCGGCTGCTCTTGTAAAATATTGGGAAATTCCTGTTTTTGCGATTGCGGGCGAAAGTGTTGAAACATATAAAGCACATATTGAAGAAGCTTTAAATCATAATCCGGATATCATCATCGATGATGGCTGTGATATTGTTTCAACAATTCATGCTCAAAGACCGGAAATGGCAGAAAAAATTATTGGTTCAACCGAAGAAACAACAACAGGAATTATCAGACTTCAAGCTCTTGAAAACCAGGGTAAATTGAAATTTCCGGCAGTCGGTGTTAATACAAGTCTTACAAAACATCTTTACGACAACAGATACGGAACAGGACAAAGCTCTTTAGACGGAATTCTGCGCGGGGCAAACATTCTGATTGCTGGAAAAACAGTTGTAATCTCAGGTTATGGCTGGTGCGGCAGAGGCTGCGCATTAAGAGCAAAAGCTATGGGTGCAAATGTAATTGTTTGTGAAGTTGACCCTTTAAAAGCTCTTGAAGCTGCAATGGAAGGTTACAGAGTAATGCCTATTGCTGAAGCTGCAAAAGAAGGCGATATATTCCTTACAATTACCGGCGACAAACACGTAGTTGATGTTAAACATATTCTGGAAATGAAAGATGGAGCCTTCCTCGCCAATGCAGGACATTTTGATTGGGAAATCAATGTTGGAGATTTGAAAGCTTACACAACAGAAATTAATGAAATCCGTCCAAACCTTGAAGAATATAAATTAAATAACGGCAAATCTGTTTACGTATTTGCGCAAGGCAGACTTGTAAATCTTGTTTGCGCAGAAGGCCATCCGGCAAGCGTTATGGACATGAGTTTTGCAAATCAAGCTTTGGGAATTGAATTCCTAGTGAAAAATAAAGGTAAATTAGAAAACAAGCTTTATACATTGCCTCATGAAGTTGATGTGAAAATTGCCGAATTGAAACTCAAATCAATGGGAATAAAGATTGACACATTAACAGAAGAACAAGAAAAATATCTTAATAGTTGGAAAATTGATTAAAGGAGTAAGGTTATGAAAATGCGCTCTGTACTTGGTTTTGCGGGGGGGGGGGGTACCCGAAAATAACGATCCTGTAAGGTTTTCGTCAATTTTTGACAAAAAGAACTTTGCATTCACTATATCTGAAGTTCTTATAACTCTCGGCATTGTCGGCGTAATTGCCGCTATGACTCTTCCGTCACTAATAGGCAATTATAAAAAGAAAACTTATGTAACAGCTCTTCAAAAATTCTATACTGAATTTTCGCAAGCTTTGCAGAAGTCTCAAGCTGATGCTGGCTGTGGTGAACTTGAGTGTTTGGGGCTTTCTCCAAATTTAACTGATGCTGAATGGACCAATAATGCTCAGTCTTTGCTGAAAAAGAATTTTGCGACGCTCAGAATAATAAAAATTGAACAAAATAAACAGAGAATACGGTTTCATTGCTTGAAAGGGGCTTCCTGCAAGTCTTTGCTTGATATCTCTGCATATACCTCAACCACCGCTAAAGATGTATTAGTTTATACGATAAGCGGGTTTAAAATTGAAATTTTGTACGATGGGGTATCTCGTTTCCTGGTAGTATTGGCTGATATAAACGGTGATAAAGGCCCTAATATTGCCGGACGTGATTTGTTTCAATTTTTCCTGACACAAGA
>QAMI01000005.1:36328-48488 GCA_003150395.1 Candidatus Gastranaerophilales bacterium
GATAAAGGCCCTAATATTGCCGGACGTGATTTGTTTCAATTTTTCCTGACACAAGAGGGAAAACTGTATCCTATGAATGGTGTTGGTTATATGGAATATCAAGGTGTTACCAAAAGACCTTCTCACATATATTGGATGGACAACCCTTTATATTGCGGAAGCCTTGACAAATCAAAAAATCCTGATTCTATTCAAGGGCGTGGTTGTGCTGCAAGAATTATTGAATCCGGCTGGAAAATGGATTATTAAATATGGTACTTATTGCAAGTTAGCACAAGTACTATTAAATTACTGTCATTCTGAGGCCTTGGCCGAAGAAGCTGGAAAATTTCAGGGATACTTGCTTGCATTGTAGGCAAGTTATAAAGCCATACAAGGCAGCATGCCCTTGGGCATGCTATCGCTGAGTATGACTAAATAAATTATATATGAGTACCTTAAATAGAACAGATTTAATAAATAAAGGCGCACTTTAAATTGCACGCCTTTGGGTTGTTTAAAAGTTTTGACTTTGTTAAGAATTTTCTTCAGCAATACATCTTTCAAGCTTTTTGTTATGCATAATTGAGGAAATAAACGCTCCGACAATAAACAGCAACCCGATTAAACCTGTCAAAACTTCCGGTACTTCTCTCACTGCCGAAACAAGCATTAAAATTGATAATGCCCCGATTGCCCAATGAGCACCGGCTTCAAGATAAATAAACTGCGCAAGCGTTTTCTTTTCAACAAGCATAATTGTCAAAGATCTTACAAACATCGCGCCGATTGCAAGTCCGATTGAAATAATTATAATATCTTTGCTTAAAGCAAAAGCCCCCAAAACTCCGTCAAGCGAGAACGATGCGTCAATCAATTCCAAATATATAAAACTGATTAGACCTGCGCATTTCATGTTTTCACCGCACTGCGCAAGCCTCATTTCTTCGTGTTTTTCAAGATAATGTGTAACCCCGTCGATTACAAGATAAATTACAACGCCGCCAAGCCCTGCTAAAAGCGAATAATGATTTTGCGACCCGTGAATAAAATGCTGTGTAATCATTAACGCAATTAAAGTTATAACAACTTCAATTCCCTTAAAATGGTCAAGGTGCGCAAGAGTTGCTTCTATTTTTTTGAGCCAGTGAACTTCTTTTTCGTGGTTAAAAAAGTAATTTAAAAACAGCATCATTAAGAAAGTTCCGCCAAAAGTAACAATCGGCGCGTGGGTTTCATGAAGATAATGCGCGTACTTGTCGGCATCTGTAAATGCAATTTTTGCAACTTCATACATTCCGATTTTTGCAAAAACCGAAACCACCAAAATCGGAAACAGAAATCTCATCCCAAAAACCGCAATTGCAATACCCCAGGTTAAAAATCTATGACGCCAAACATGCGACATTTTTTCTAATTTCATTGCATTAACAACAGCGTTGTCAAACGACAAACTCACTTCCAAAATGCCCAGAACAATTGCGATAAAAACACAGGCCCAGCCGCTTCCTGGCAATACGTGATTTCCCCAGAAAAAAGCCGCTAATAGTCCTGTTATTGTCACTATATATGAGCCAATAAAATACTGTGTCATCTTTATCTCCTTTAATTTTCTTCTCATATAATTTTATTGGAAATGCCGGTAACGGTCAAATTAAACTCTGATAATTCATATGTATATATGATATTTGAAAAATAATTTGTTCTTGCTATACTTAGGTTATGAAAGATATGTTAGACAAAATTCTTCAAATAGAAAAGAAGTATAACGAACTCGGCGTTACACTTTCAGACCCTGCTGTAATTCAGGATTACAACCGCTTCCGCGACCTTTCAAAACAGCGCAAGTCAATGGAAGAAACAGTTGAACTTTATTACGCTTGGAAAAAAGCAGTCGACGCTATTGAAGAAGCAAAGGAAATGATACACAACGAAAGCGATGATGAAATGAAATCGTTTTTGAAAGCCGAAATGGAAGAAAATGAAGCAAAATTACCCGAGTATGAAGAAAGAATGAAGGTTTTACTTCTTCCCCGCGACCCGATGGACGACAAGGATATTATGCTTGAAATCCGCGGCAGTGCAGGCGGAGATGAAGCTAATATTTTTGCAGGCGATTTGGCCAGAATGTATATGAGATACGCTGATAAAAAAGGATGGCAGACCCAAGTTCTTTCTAAAACAGAATGTGAAGCCGGTGGCGTCTCTGAAATTATTATCTCAATTAAAGGTGATGCTGTATATTCACAATTGAAGTATGAATCCGGAGTTCACCGCGTCCAGAGAGTTCCTGCAACAGAATCGCAGGGCAGAGTTCATACATCAACCGCAACTGTTGCTGTTATGCCGGAAGTCGATGATGTTGAAGTTGAACTAAATATGAACGATATTGAAATTACAACAGCACGTTCAGGCGGTGCAGGCGGTCAAAACGTTAACAAAGTTGAAACTGCCGCACGCGTTTTCCACAAACCTACAGGAATTATGATTTTCTGTACGGAAGAACGTTCTCAGCTTCAGAACAAAGAACGCGCATTGCAGATTTTGAAAGCAAAGCTTTATGATATGGAAGTTCAAAAGCAAATGCAGGAAATTACAGATCTTCGCCGTTCGCAGGTTGGAACAGGTGACAGAAGCGAACGCATCAGGACATACAATTTTCCGCAAGGTAGACTTACTGATCATAGATTAAATCACAATCTCAACGTCTGGACAGTTATTGACGGTGATTTGGATGAATTAATAAAGCTTTTGATGGAATATGACCAGAAATTGAAGCTTGAAAAGCTTGCTGAGGTGAATTAGTGGTTGAAAGGAAATGTGCCGGTTGCGGGAAAATAAAAAACAGAGATGAATTGATTAAAATCACAAAGCAAAACTCGCACGGTGACATAGTTATCAACCCTGATTCCAAAGTATTTGGCAGATCTGTATATCTCTGCTATAATAGTACTTGCATAGAGAATGCTTTTAAAAAAAATAAAATATCCAGAGTTCTGAAAGCCTCAGTGCCGCCGGATATGAAAGGAAAATTGATAAATGAGTTTTGAAACAAAAAGAATAAATGAAATAGCAAAAGAATTAAGCATGACAAGTAAAGAATTACTTGAAAAGCTTGGTGCATTAGGGATTAAAGGTAAAACTCATTCCAGTACTCTCACTCCGGATCAGGAAAAAAGGCTGGTAGAATTTATAAAAGGCGGTTCATCGCTGCCCGCGAAAAAGCCTAAAGCTTTTGTTGTTAAAAAGGCGAAAGCGCCCGAAGCCGCAGTAGAAGCTCCTGTTGTAGAAGAAAAAGAAAAGCCTGAAGTAAAAAAGGTTGAAATAGAACGTCCAAAACGTCCTCAAATTGAAATTGTAAAACCTCAAAGCAGGCTTGAAATTGTAAGACGCGCTCCTCAGCGTCCTCAAGAGGCTTCAACTGATTCAAAATCCACAGACGCGCCAAGCAGAAAATTTTCACCCCGCGGCGAGCGTGCCGAACGCCCTGAAAGAGCGAAAAAAACTTTTGGTGCAGGCTCGGCAGGACAAGTTCAAAAATCCGGCGAAAGACCTAAAACAGGTTTCAAAAAACCTGGTGAAAGACCCGAAGGTGCTGGCGAAAGAAAACCTATTCAGCGTCACATAATTTCGCAAGAAATATATGAAAACAAAGGATCCGGCCGTAAACGTACTGACGGTAAGAAAAAAGATAAAGATTTTAACAAAAAAGAAGAGCAGGAAAGAATTTCGTTAGAAAAAGCTGCTGCCCAAAAACATAAAAAACATGTTCAAAAAGAAGAAGAAGTTGTAAAAGTTACGCAAATTGTTGTTGATAGAGCTATGACAATCAGCGAACTTGCTGACAAAATTCAGAAAACCCCTGCTGAAATCGTTAAATTTCTAATGTTTCAGGGTGTTATGGCTACAGTCAACCAGCTAATCGATATTGATGTTATCAAAAAGATTTGCGCTGAATATGAACTTGAAGTTCTTGATGAAGATTTGGAAGCTTATATGGAAGAAGAACTTCAAAAAGAAGAAAAAGAGAAAAAACTCTCGGAAGTTGACAAAAAATTACTGAAAAAACGCGCTCCTGTTGTAAGTATTATGGGTCACGTTGACCACGGAAAAACAACACTTCTTGACAGTATACGCGCATCAAAACACAAAATTGTAGCCACCGAGGTCGGTGGAATAACACAGTCAATCGGTGCTTATACAGTTTATTTGGATGACAGCAAAGATAAGAAAATTGTTTTTGTTGATACCCCTGGTCACGAAGCGTTCACAGAAATGCGTGCTCGCGGAGCAAAAGCAACTGATATTGCAATTCTTGTTGTTGCAGCTGACGATGGTATTATGCCGCAGACAATTGAGGCAATTAACCATGCAAAAGCAGCCGAAGTGCCGATTATTGTTGCTGTAAACAAAATTGACAAACCTGGTGCTAATCCGGATAAAATTTTACAGCAATTAACAGAACATGGTCTTGTTCCTGAAGCTTGGGGCGGTGACACAATTACAGTCAATGTTTCAGCACTTCAGGGAACAGGTATTGATGAACTTCTGGAATATATTTTGCTTGTTGCAGATGTTCAGGATTTGAAAGCTAATCCAAAAGCCGAAGCTTCAGGTGTTGTTATTGAAGCAAATCTTGATAAAGGCAAAGGGCCTGTTGCAACACTTTTGGTTCAAAACGGAACCTTGCGTGTCGGCAACTGCCTTGTTGTCGGAACGGCTTGCGGCAGAGTTAGAGCTTTACTTTCAGACAGCGGAGAAAGAATACAAAAGGCTGAACCGTCAACTCCGGTTGAAATTTTAGGTTTAACTGAAGTTCCGCAGGCTGGCGATTACTTTGAAGTTGTCAAAAACGAAAAAGAAATGAAGGCAATTGTCGAAAAACGTAAAGAAAAAGAACGTGATAAACGTTTGGATGCAATGCTTCCGGCTCACATCAGGCGTGAAGCTGTTGCGGGTGAGGAAGATATACCGCAGCTGAATTTGATTATCAAAGCAAATACTCACGGGTCTGCCGAAGCTGTTTCTCAAGCAATTGCTCAGCTTGATTCTAAAGAAATCAAGACAAAAATCATTCACGTTGGTGTCGGCGATATCTCAGAAGCCGACGTTATGCTTGCCTCAGCTTCAGGCGCATTAATCCTGGGCTTTACCGTAAAAGAAGACGGAAATGCTCTTGCCGCTGCTGAAAAAGAAGGCGTTACAATTAAAAAATACGATATCATCTATCAAATTCTTGAAGATATGGAAAAAACAATGCTTTCACTTCTTGAACCTGAAATAAAAGAAGTTGAGCTTGGAAAAGCCGAAGTCCGTCAGGTATTTACAATCGGCAAAACTGTTAAAATTGCGGGCTGTTACGTAACAGAAGGCAAAATCGTTAGAAGCAAAGACGCAGTTCTTTACCGTAACGGAAAAGAAATATACAGAGGTGCAATTGACCAGCTTAAACGTTTCAAGGATGATGTTAAGGAAGTTGCTCAAGGCTTTGAATGCGGTATTTCATTTGCTAAATTCAATGACATAGAAGTTGGTGATATAATTGAAGTTTCAACCAAAGAAGAAGTTGAACGCGTAAGTTTGTAATCTTACCTATTGCATTTGTCCTAAATTCAGACACTATGACCCCCAAGCGTAACTGGCAAGATGGTCACATAATGTAAAAGTATACTACCAATGGACTTCTTTTCTTAAATAGTCCATGTTTTTGTTAATTAAGAGCCAGGCTGCGCAAAAATTGCCGTTAGTAGAACCGTCCCAAGAAGAAGACCTTTTTCCATTGCAGGAGGTGTTAAGACTGTAATATGGGGTTGGCGGAGTTCCTGATGGAACAATTCGTGTGTCTGTAAATATAAATTCAAATAGATCTACTCCATATCGGTTTGGTTGTGCCTTTCCATTAATGTCAACATGAATCGTTCCGCATGCATGATAATATGGTGATTTTTTAGTGACACTTTCCCATTTATACATAGCCCAACCTCGGCAGTCTGCACTTCTCATAAGAAAAGTTACCGTTATATCATTAAGCTTAGCCCCTGTACCAATAAGAGATTTGTAAGAGCCGGCATCCCCTCCATTAAGTGTTTTATAAACAAGTTTACCTGTGAATAAGTCACAGTTTCTATCTGTGGTTAAGCAAATGCTATAGAGTTTCAGTCCTTTTGCGAACATATTAGCAACACCCATGCCATTATAACTTCTGTCAGGCCAAACATCAGGTGTTCCATATTCGAAAATAAGTGAAGAGTATGCGCTGCTTAGAAGAGAATATGCGGTTTCAAGTTTATGCAAAGTTACTTTTTCATTATACCTGCCAATTAGAAATGGCAAAGTCATTGCGGCTATTATACCGATAATTCCGAGCGTGATAAGAACTTCCGCTAATGTAAACGCTTTTTTCATGATGCCCTCTGTGTAACTGAATAATGAATAAATCTAATAATTATGAATATATTTCATTAATATACAATATTTTTCATATATTGTCAATGCAAATTATAATTATCATATGGATATTAGAGATGAAGTTAAGATTATGCTTTTTTCTAAGGGGATGACACTTACACAGTTGGCGAAAAAAATGTCAGAGGCGAGCGGAAAAAACTATTCGCAAAGCTTGCTTTCCCATAAACTTGCGGATAATTCTTTAAGATATACAGAAATGAAAATGATTTGCAAAATTTTAGGTTACAGAATATACATTGACTTTGATGAAATCCGGTTAGGGCAGTAAAATTTAATATTTTATGTTATAATTGCTTTACCAAGGAGAAAATTATGACTCTAAGAAATGAACGTGTGAGAAAAGAATTAATGAGAGATATCTCTGATATTTTGCAGAAGGAAATACGCGGACTTGCAGGCGTTGTATCAGTTTTGGATGTCGAGGTTTCTCACGACAATTCTTTTGCCAAAGTTATTTACAGCGTATTAGGCTCTGCTGAGCAAGTTGAAAAAACAAAAGAAACAATCGAAAAAAGCACCCCGAAAATCAGATATGAAGTCGGAAAACGTATCCGCCTGCGCCTGACTCCTGAATTGAAATTTGTTTATACAGATTCACTTGAAAAAGGTTCCCGTGTAAGTGAAATTATCGACAAAATCTCCAGAGGAGAAATTTAGGCGTGAAGTCTGAGTGTTCGGCGGTTAAAAGCGCAGAAAACCTTCCTTTGTTCGGCTTTTTGAACGTATATAAACCGCAAGGTTTGACAAGCCATGATGTTGTTGCGAAAATGCGCCGTCTCACAAAAGTTAAGCAAATCGGCCACACCGGTACTCTTGACCCGTTTGCAGAAGGCGTTTTACCGGTCTGTATCGGCAAATCTACTCGTCTGATTGAATATTTGGCTGATGATAAAGAATATCTTGCTTTTGTAAAATTTGGAATTGAAACAGACACTTACGATTTGGAAGGTGAGGTTGTTGCAGTCTCCGAACAAAAGGTTTCGGAAGCTGAAATTTCTGAACAGCTTCAAAATATCCGAGGTGAAATTTATCAGATGCCGCCGATTTATTCTGCAATAAAGGTCAAAGGCAAAAAATTATACGAATATGCGCGCGAAGGAAAAAACGTTGAAATTCAGCCGCGAAAGGTTACGATTGAAAAAGTTGAACTTAGAAATTTTGATTATGTTTCTCAAACCGCTCAAATTCTTATTAAATGCTCTAAAGGAACTTATATCCGCTCAATTGCTCATGATTTGGGTAAAAATCTCGGCTGCGGCGCGCACTTAGTGAAATTAATCCGCACGCAGGCAGGCAAGTTTTTTATGGAAAACTCAATTCCACTGGAAAGCTTTGAAAATTTGGAAATTGTATGCAAAAATCTGATTAATCCTGTTGAAGTGCTTGATGCTCCAAAAATTATCGTGAGCGAACACGAGCATGCCAAAATTCAAAACGGAGTTCCAATCGCCAATAACGGCCTTGCTTCGGGCAAAGTTGTAATTTTAATTTATAATGATATAATAAATGCAGTTGGACTGACCGACGGCAAGAAAATCTTAATTAAGAAAGTGTTCTGACATGAAAAGAAATTTGGCGGTGTTTACATTATTTGTATTAGGATTGCTCACAGCAGGCAGTTCTGTAGAGGCCGCTTCATCGTATTATTGTGCTGTACCGTATGATTTATCAGGTAAACCGGCCAGAATGTTTACTAAAGTTACCGGTGCAAATTTCATGAGTGAAAAAATCGCAGAACGGATTTTGAAATCTGAAGTTACGAAAAATGCTGAGGGCAAGTTCAAAGTCGGTGTTGATTCTTTCAGCTTTTCAGACCTGATAGCAGGCCGTTTTAAAGGAATGCGGATACATGGCGAAAATGTTGTTGCAGACGGGGTATATTTCAGTACAATGGATTTAAAAACTCTTTGCGATTTTAATTACATTGTTTATGACAAAAAAAATTCCACTGCAATTTTTAAAGAAGACTTCCCGTTGTTTTTCGGTGTTTCAATCTCTGAAAACGATCTCAACAACACGATGAAAGCCGCCGGATATTATGAAATGATTAATAATTTGAATAATTTCGGAAGAACTTTGTCTCTTTTTAATATTGACTCAACTAAAGTAAAAATTAAAGACAACAAATTCTATTTTGTTTTCGGAATAAAAATTCCTATTCTTAATACAATGCCGAATAAAACCTTTACAGTAGCTTTTGTTTCGGATTTAAACGTTGTCAATGGCAAAGTAAAATTGGACAATCCTGAATTAATCAACGATTTTATAAGGGTTGATATGACCAGAATGGTTAGCGCTTTAAACTATTTAAATCCGCTTGAATACTCACTTGATGTTATGGAAAATAAAAATGCGGTGCTGAAGGTTCAAGAGGTAAAAATTGTGAATAATAAAATTAATATCTCAGGAATTATAAATGTACCTAAAGATGTACTAACTCAAAAATAAGGATCAATCTATGGGAAGACGCAAAAAAAAGAACACTGCAAATAATATAAAAGTATTTTTTATCGGGCTTATCTTAACCGGACTTGTTGCCAGTGGCGTATATTACGGTCTTAAATACTGGACTCCCGGAGATGAAATCGTTAATATTCCGGATAAAAATGAACAGGTTAAGATTCCCCCTGCAGATGACAAAAAGCCTGAAGAAACTCCTCAAGAGCAGCCAAAACAGGAAGAATATGTAAATATCTTTTTCATAGGCAAAAACGAGAATAACGAAGAAGTTTACCGGGCGGTAAAACGGGTTTATAACAAAGATGTTGACGGTTCAAAAATTAAATATGCAATCAATTCATTGATTTTAGGCCCAACGTCCGGCGAAAAAAGCAAAGGTGTTTACACTGAACTTCCCGCTGGAACAAAACTCTTAGGAATTACTGAAAAACCTGACAAAGTAATTATAAATCTTTCTGATAATTTTGTCGCCGGCGGCGGAACAGAAAGCGTTTACAAACGCCTTTACCAGTTGATTAAAACCGCAAAACGCAATACAGAAAAAGCTGTTTTCTTATATATAAACGGCCAGCAGGCTGACGTAATCGGCGGTGACGGAATTATGATAACTCAGCCTTTGAATGAAAATTCGCTTGATTAACCCTGTCATTCTGGGCGATCAAGGCTGAAGAATTTAGACAAAATCAGCATGCCATTCAGAGGCTGCCAAGGCCTAAGAATTCAGGCAAAACCCACATGTCATTCTGAGGCACTGAGTGCCGAAGAATCTCATCAAACCAAAATGGAACGTGCAAAAAGATTCTTCGCTCAGGATGATAATGAACTTAACAACCAAAAACAAGCATATGAAAAAAGACTTAGAATATTACTTAAATTTGAATTGGACGCTCAAAGAAGGCGAAGACTTGGACTTTGAGGGAAAACCTTACCACTATGTAATGATAGAAGAAATTCCAAGCTTTTGCTTTTGTGCCAAAACTATTGAGAAAGCACGCGAAAATTATAAAAAACAGTTAAAATTAACCTTGATGGTAATGCTTGAAAGCGAAGAACATATTATGGAACCTGGGGAAGCAAACGATGAACCTGATTGGGAAAGTCTTTGTCCTTAGAATTTACAATCCAAAATTTCTTCAGCTTTTACATTAAGTGCTTCTGCAATATTATATAGTGTTTTTATTTTAAAATTAAAAGTTCCGCGCTCTATTGCACTAATGGAATTAGTACTTAATCCGGCCTTAAAACCGAGTTCTTCCTGAGACATTTCGTTTTTAAGGCGGATATACCTTATGCTTTGCCCTAATTTAAATAGTAATTCATCGCGCATACTAAAATTGTACACTCTTGACAAATCTGCTTCCAACATGTATAATAGTATTATTACAATTACACTTGTATTATATAGCGTGCAGATGCAGAAAAATGAACGGGAGGTATATTAGATATTTAAGAAAACTATTGGTAACTCCGTAAAAGGTGCGTTTACTCTTGCAGAAGGTGCTACGCACGTATAAATGTTTGGAAAGGCTCGTAAAAGTGCGTTTACATTGGCGGAAGTTTTAATTACATTGGGTATTATCGGGGTTGTTGCAGCAATGACCATGCCGACTTGATTAACTCAAGGTGCACAGTACAAAACAGCATACAAAAAAAAAGCAGTTACAATCCTTGCAGTCCGAACAGATTGCAGGTTGAGGTTATACACCAAAACTTTTTAAACTATTTGTTATAATTCTCGCCTTAGCTCATCTGAGGCGATTTTATTTATTGTCAAAACAGAATCTCATAATTGAAAAAACTAAACCTCGCTTCATGTCATCCAGGGCAAAGCGAAAGAACCAATTAAAATCAAATAAAGATTCTTCGCCAATCACACCGCACTCAATCAACCACGTAAACCATGCTCAGAATGACATGGCGGATTTCTGTCATTCTGGCAGCGCTAAAACTCCGTTCAAACAAATGAGCTTCTTCGACTCTCAAAGTCTCTGAATGACGGGTAAAATTTAGTTATTGTATGTCTGTGCATATTTAGGGTTAACCGCAAGCCACTTGAAGGCCTGAGTTTCAGTTTCCGGAATGTCAATTACAAAAGTTCCGCCGTAACGCCCGCGTGAAAATGTCAAATAACCTTCTGCTGCAAGATTATGGAAAGCTTTTCTTATAGTGTTCGGACTCAAATCCATCTGGCGTGACATTTCCAAAATCGACGGAAGTCTGTCACCTATAGAATAATTCTCGCTTATAATCCGTTTAATATGATTTTGTGTCCTTTCGTAATAATAAAATGCTGTATCCTTTGCTGACGCAAAAATAGATGTTTCTTTCCCTACATCAACAGTATTATCATCAGGCATTTTTATAACAGAGGTTCCGTAACGTCCCCGGCGAGGAAGAAGTATTCCTTCTTGGCAAAGCATCTTTAATGCATCATGTATCGTCTTTATGCTGACATTTAACGTTTTTGCAAGCTCCCCATGTGCAGGGATTTTATCACCGATTTTCAAATTCATTGTAATGTATTGTTTCAAATCCTCTTCAACTTTCTTAACGAGAGTTTCTGTTTTGCAGATTTTATCAGAAATACTGAAGTTTATAGATTTTACACTCCAGCCGGTGTCATTTGACTTTTTGGCATTGTGTTCCAAAATCCCTTCTGCACAAAGATATTCCAAAGCAAGCCTTGTTGTATTTGGGGAGCTTTCAATCTCTTTGGCTATTGCTCTTGAAGAAGGCAGATTTTCACCTGATTTAAAGTTATGCTTTACAATAAGTTGTTTAATTTTTTCTGACGCGATTTCACGTTTTGAGGTAAGTTTTCTTATTTCAGTGTTTGAGTTTTTGTCATTTATAATAGTCCCAATGCATTGCTTTGATTGAACATATCCTGCATCTTCCACAAATCTCAAAGCATTTTGAATAGTTCCGATGCTTACGCCGAGCAGGAAGGCTAAATCGGGTTTGTTTGGCAGGAGGTTTCCGGCAGAAATTTTTTCGGAATTTAAATCTTCGTCAATCCATTGCATAATCCATTTAGAAATAATTACAGCTTTAGTTTCTTCTGTATGTTTCAAATCCGGCAAATTTTTTGTGATTTCGTTTATGCTAATCTGTTTCAACTCGTTTTTCTTCATACACACACCTTTTTTCTAATGATATTGTATTTATAAAAAAACATCAAGATATTTTTTGCCATATTATGAAGAAATTGTCACATTTTCTTATTTGTAACGAAATGTAAAAATAAGTTTTA
>QAMI01000005.1:48601-86873 GCA_003150395.1 Candidatus Gastranaerophilales bacterium
TTTAATTAATTGTGTAGGTACAAGCATGAAAGGAAACTTTAAACATGGCGATAGAAGGTGTAAACGGTGCGAACAATAATACTGGAATTTATACAGCTGGAGCAGCTTTGGTTGGAGGTGCCGGCGGTGCGGCAGCGGGCTGGTATTCAAAACCGTTTTTAAAAGACGGAGCTCCCACGGATTCTTTTACAAAAAAAATTGGTGATGCGGTTGGAGCCACTATTCCGCAAGAGATTAAAGAATATCTTAAACCTATAGAAGAGCTAAATAAAAAAATCGAGAGTGCCAAAACTCTTGATGAATTTAAAGAGCTGAATTTAGAAGTGATTAAGCGGGCTTTAGGACCTATTGATGACGTTGAACTTTTTAAAGAGACTTTTGATGCTGAAGCATTACAATCAATAGGATTAAAACAAGATCCAGAGTTTGTAAAAGCAGTTGCAGAAGCGTCATGTCCTGAAGATATTCTTATTGCTGCAAAAACAGCTATGGATAAAGAATTAGACGGGAAAACTCTTCCGGAACTGCTTGAAGCTGGAAAAGCAAGACAAAAAGAAGTTAAAAAGAATTCAGCAAAGATGGTTTTCGAACAATATTGGGATGCTGACAAAAAAGCTTTCATTAGTAACGCCAGCGGAGAAGATAAGCTATTTGCCGCAATTAAAAAAGCCGCACAGGGAATTCAAGTTAAAACAGCGGCAATTTACGGCGGGATTGGTGCTGCTGTTCTTGGTCTTGCAACCTACCTGATTGCAAATAATTCTAAAAAGTCTGAATAATTCAATCCAGATATTTAATACACATAATAAGAAAGGAATAACCTCTGTGAAAGCAGAGGTTTTTCTTTTACATGTCATTCTGAGGCCGGTTAGGCCGAAGCATCCTTGTTTGATTTAAAGCGGTTTTGTGTATCTAAAAAGCGGACTTTAATGTCCGCTTTAACCCAAATCTGATAACCATTTTCCTGCCATTTTGGCTGTTCAAATTTTGAACTGGAATGCATTTGCATTCCGGCAGTTTGAAAAATCCTCAAACTGCAGAGGTTTGTATAACCCCGAAATTGTTTTTGCTGATTTCTAAAATTTTTTATTCCAGCATTGCGTCAAGGATATCTGCATTTCGTGCAGCAGAAGTTGATTCGCGTATTTTTTGCTTGTAAATGTATGTTCTCAAAGCTTCTCTAATCAATTCGCTTCGTGAACGGTTTTCGACATCTGCCACCTGGTCAATTCTGTTTAAAAACTCTTCAGGCATAGAAATTAATACTCGCGCCATATATTCTCCTTTGCTTCTTCTGCTTAATATCCTCTTATACTATTATAAACAATTTTTGATATAAAAAAGTGCTATTTAATATCTATAAAATATATATAAATTTTTAAAACCCTTGTGGATAGGTAATTAGAAAGGATATATTTATGTTTACAAAAGTTAATAAATGCTTTTTTGAAAAGTATTTTAAACCTTTACATCAAAATTAGTTTAAGTTACTATTTTAAAAAAAGGGGACAAATGGAAAAGAGTAATTTAAAATATAAAAGGATTTTGTTGAAAATAAGCGGAGAGGCACTGTTAGGCGAGCAGCAGTTCGGAATTGACCAAAAGCCTGTGAAAATGATTGCAAATGAAATTAAAAAAGCTGTTGATGCAGGTGCTGAAATTGCCGTTGTTGTCGGAGGCGGAAATATTTTCCGCGGTATGAAAAACAGTGCAAAATTAGGTATGGATCAGGCTTCCGGCGATTATGTCGGAATGCTTGCAACCGTGATGAATGCGATTGCCCTTCAAAGCGCGCTTAACCAAATCGGTGTTCCATGCCGTGTTCAAAGCGCTCTTGCAATTAATCAGGTTGCAGAACCGTATATCAGGCACCGTGCTATAAGACACCTTGAAAAAGGCCGCGTTGTAATTTTCGCTGCCGGAACAGGAAACCCGTTCTTTACGACCGACACTGCAGCGGCTCTTAGAGCTTCCGAAATCAATGCTGAAGCAATGCTTATGGCGAAAAATGGTGTTGACGGCGTTTACACAGACGACCCGAAAACCAATCCGAATGCAAAAAAGCTTGATAAAATTACCTATGATGACATTATTAAAAACGGTTTAAAAGTTATGGATACCTCTGCTTGTGCATTGTGTAAACAAAATAATATTCCTATAATAGTATTTGATTTCGATTTGCAGGACGGTATTTTGAAAGTTTTAAATAATGCAGAAATCGGCACATATATAAGTTTATAGATAATTATTGAAAGGACAAGATATGTCAGAAAGTTTAGATGAATTATTTTTATTCGGCGAAGAAAAAATGGAAAAAGCGATTGCCGCTCTTAAACGCGAATTCGGTTCAATCCGTTCAGGCCGTGCAAATCCTATGATTTTGGACAAAGTTATTGTTGATTACTATGGAGTTCCAACACAATTAAGGCAAATGTCTCAGGTTTCAGTTCAAGAAGGTACAATACTTGTGATTTCTCCCTATGACAAATCAATGATTAAAGAAATCGAAAAAGCTATCATCAAAGCTGAAATCGGTATTACACCAAACAATGACGGTGTTTGTATTAGATTGAACTTCCCGCCGTTGACAGAAGAAAGACGCAGAGAAATCGTTAAAGATGTTAAAAAACTCGGCGAAGAAGCAAAAGTTGCAGTTCGTAATGCGCGCCGTGATATGACTGACGATTTGAAAAAAATAGAAAAGGAAGAAAATCTTCCTGAAGATATGGTCAAAGACAATCAGGATAAAATCCAGAAGCTTACAGACAAATACACCGGTATTATTGATGGTGCGGTAGGAGAAAAAGAAAAAGAGGTTATGACTGTATAATGGATGTAATCGGCGGCTTAAACAAAAACGCGACCAGAATGCTTACTGGTTTTCTTTTGGGAACCTTTGCGATGTTTTGCATTATCAAAAGCGGAATTTTTCTGCTTTTGATGATGTATTTATTCGTTTTCGTGGCATCGAGAGAATATGTTAAAATCCTTGAACATAAAGGTTTTTATCCAAGTCTGAAAGTAATATGGCTTGCTGAAGCTGTGTTTGGGCTGATTGCATATTCTCAAAGATACGATTTAACAGCATTAGCTCTTACTGCCTTCTCTATTCTTTCATTTATGTGGGTGCTTTTCAGAGGCCGTCAGCCTTATATTGCAAATGCTGCAACAACAGTTTTTGGCTTTATTTATTGCGGCTGGTTTCCATTGCAAATTATATTTTTGCGAGAACTTTCATCTCCCAAATTCCATGACGGATTAGGCTTTGTAGTAATGATGTTTTCGACAGTTTTATTGACAGATATCGGCTGTTATTATGCCGGAAGACATCTCGGCAAACATAAACTTGCGCCTATTGTAAGTCCTAATAAAACTATTGAAGGTTCAATAGGCGGGGCTGTTTGTGCAATTCTTGGCGCAATGGTTATAGGGTATTTTATAAATCTTGAATGGTATTATTCTCTAATCGCAGGATTTTTATGTACAACTTTTGCACAAATCGGTGATTTATGCGAATCCTTAATCAAGCGTGATGCAGGTGTGAAAGACAGCGGAGAATCTTTGCCAGGTCATGGAGGGTTTTTGGACAGAACAGACAGTTTTATCTTTACGATTCCTGTAATGTATTACTTCTGTAAATATTTTGTTTTTTCAAATGATTTTCTGACAAATATTGTCAATTCCATTAAAGGGCTTTTCTAAATGAAAAAGGTTGAAGAAATTTTTGGTATAGAAATTGATGAAAGCCTGCTTTTTGAACGGGCTTTGACTCATCCTTCATATACTCAGGAAAATGACTTTGATTATACAGAATGTTATGAACGCCTGGAATTCCTTGGAGATGCAGTTTTGAAGCTTGCAATATCTGATATTTTGTACAAGAAGTATCCTGACTCTCATGAAGGTGAAATGTCAAAAATCCGCTCAATTGCAGTTTCAGACAGTACGTTGTCGATTATTTCAAAAGAAATCGGACTTTCTGAATTAATCAGAGCCTCTGAACACGACTTGAAACAAGGAATAAGAAATCTTGAATCTGTAAGCGCTTGTGCTTTTGAAGCTGTTTTGGGGGCTTATTATTTGGATGGCAAGCTTGATTTATTAATGCAGAAATTAAAAGAACTTTTTGTTCCATATATTGAAGAAATAAATCAAAATATGGATAAATACAATGCCAAAGCACTTTTGCAAGAGTACACCCAATCAATAAACAAGAAAACACCGGTTTACAAACTAATAGCAGAAGACGGCCCGGCGCATAATAAAGTTTTCACTGTAGAAGTCTGGTATAATGGAGAGTTTATAGCGCAGGCTTGCGGAAAGTCGAAAAAAGAAGCAGAGCAAAAATGCGCATTTGAAGCTTGTAAAAAACTTGGAGTATCGGAATGTCAGAAGTAATAATTTCACCATCAATCCTGTCAAGCGACTTTGCAAATTTGGGCAGAGATATCCGATTTATGGAAAAAAGCGGAGCTGATTGGATACATATTGATGTTATGGACGGGCATTTTGTTCCGAATATTACAATAGGGGCGCCGGTCGTGAAATCTATAAGAAAAGTTACCAAAATGCCTTTTGACGTGCATCTAATGATTGAAAATCCGAAGAATTACATAAAAGATTTTATAGAAGCTGGCGCGGATATTGTCACATTTCATTACGAAGCTGTTCAGAGAAGCGAAATTATCGAAATGGCGAAATATATAAAAGGTTTAGGGGTTAAAGCGGGGCTTTCTATAAAACCAAAAACTAATCCCGAAGAAATTTTAGAATACCTGCCGTATTTTGATTTACTGCTTGTAATGACAGTTGAACCGGGTTTTGGCGGTCAAAAATTTATGAGAGAATGCGCTGAAAAGATTGATTTGATTAAGCGTTTTGCTGACGAAAGCATGATAATACAGGTTGACGGCGGAATTAACTCTGAAACGGCAAGAGTCTGCACTGAATTGGGTGCAAACTCTTTAGTCGCAGGGAGTTATATTTTTAACTCCGAAGATTATGAAAATGCTATTAAATCTTTACGTTAGTGTTTCTTAAAAGGGAGAATTAAATTTATACCAAACCTTTTCGTTCTTTTCGTCTAAGAATTACATCCGGGTTGGTTGTGATTGAAGTGTCAGCTAATGTCGGGTCAAGTTTTGCGGCTTCTTGTTTAGCTTCATCTTCTTTCATTGCTGTTTGGTCAGGGCTTTTTGCCTCATCTGCCGGAGCCTGTTCCGTAGAATCTGTTTGATTTTCTGTTTCTTCGGTTTCAGCCTCTTGCGTTTCCTGTTCTTCAGCTTCAACATATCCAGTTGCTCCTGTGGCTCTTGTTATACTGTTTTTGCTGGTATCAACGCGTTCTTCGAACTGTACATTGTCAGAAGCTGTACTATTAAATACGTTTGTTCCGGACTTTGCGGTAGCAATTGCATTTTCACCACTTTTAATTGTCTGTGAGGCAATGCTTAAAATAGTATGATTGGCCTGCTTTCTTAATGATTCACCTACATCAACCGTTGTGTTTCCAATATCAGTTGCATCAACTGCTGCGGCTAAAGCGTCTGAAATACCGTTTGTTGACGAATATACCTGCTGTGATGTTGTTTCAATGTTTGTAAGTCCAAGTGTGCCGAGCTGTTTTATTTGTGCATCAATCTGAGCGGCTTGAAGTCCTGAAAACATGGTACTTTTATCACTTTTTAATTTTTCTTGCTGCGCTTTCAATGTTTGAATCTGGCTCAACAGATTAGTTGTATAATCTTCCGCGTTTGCCGTTGCGGCTTCTGATTGCTGTAAAATGGTTTCCATCTCGTTTTCTAAAGATGTAATATTATTCGTTTGGGTATCACTTTCACCTTTGAAAACTCCTGCCTGATCAACAACTGAAAGGCCCTGTTCATCAAGCTCCTGCTTTAAGGATTCCCCGGCATTAAGTTTTTCGGTCTGAGCTGTTGCTTCAACGGCTTCCGGATTGTCCATTGCCATTTCATAAGTGACTTCGTCAGCACCTTGCTGCTTTGACATATCCTCTGCCCAGGCTAAAATCGCGGTTGGAACTTCTTGACCTTCGTCTTTGTATTCCAAAACTTCGTTTGCTGTGCAGTCGTTCCAATTAATCGTCAAATCTTGTGGTTTCACCCCTGAATAACTGTTAATTGCATCTACCATAGTTAGTATTCTCCTTATTTTAGTTAAAGATATATGTTTCCAGATAACGGCAATCGTAAATACAACTTTAATTTAAATTTAAGATAAATTTTAAATTCCTTGTGCTGTCGGGCTTTTGAAGGTTTCACAAATCTTAAAAATATCCAAACTGTTAACTTTTGTAACGAAATTTATATAAAGTGAATATAAAAAGTCAATATTTTTTTACGCAAATTTTTTATATAAGTACAAGAGATAAATAAAGAAAAAGAGAGGCTTAAAACAATGGCAAGAACCTTGTTGTTTACTGATGTTGCAGAAAAATATAAAGAAACTTCAATAGCATTGAGTGAAGTAAAATTCGATACAAAACGAGTGGTCCGCAAAACACTTGTGGAAATGATGAAACAGTCATTTTTTCACGGTGCCAGCAGATACGGAACAAATTTTATTGCATAAAAAATGGGTAAAACTTAGCGGCCCGTTGGAAATTAAGGATAGGAAAAGGAACATTATTTATTGAATTAAGGATAGGATGGAAGAAAGACCGGTCAAAAGCCGGTCTTTTATTTGTTCAAATCCAGTAAAAGCTTATTCAAAATGCAGGCAAATCCGAGCCAAAATAAATATGGCAGCAATAAAAAGCCAGCCAGAAAGGAAAGTTTAAAAAAGAAAATAATCATTACAAAAACCAGAACCGTCAAAATTATTGCAACATTGAGAGCCTTTTTTATATTATGCTCTTTAAAGAAGACTTTTGTCCAATAAAGATTTACTGCCAATTGTAAGAAGAAAATGCCGATTGAAAAATATTTTATAAGGCTTGCTGGTTTAGTCATGATAATAATCAAAGCGGCAAACATTAACAAAAATAAAATTGTCCAAACGTATCTGAAAACCCATTTGGGCGGAACCAGAGCCGGTTTTATAATATTATTAAAAAAATCATCATCATAAGTGTAAAACATAAAAATATAATAGCATTTTACAAAATAGTTTTGGTTAGGAAAAATGCTTATTTTATAGTCTATATTAATAAGTCTTAATATAATAAAGCAAAAGTGTTATAAAAGTATATATTGTGGTATATATTTAATATATATTAATTGGGGTAGAGAGTTTTATGTCAGTAAATTCATTAACAATGGCATCAGCGATTTCAAGCAGCGCAAATACTATAGATTCTGAATATCTAAGAATTATGCGCCAGTTAAGAGCTTATGGAATTGAACCTACCGGCGACAAATCTGTAGATAAAGCAAAACTTCAAAAAATCGAGGCTGCAAAAGATAGTCAAACTTCTCAATTCGCAAATACAAAAAATAACAATAAAAATGCTGAGAATTCATCAAATATTGCTATAACAGATAACGGCCAGGGAACAGACCAGCTTGCCATGCTTAATAAATTGAAACTTGGTTTATTATAAACTTAATTAAGGTTTTAGAAATTTGTTTTTTGGAAACTTTTTGGTGTTTGTAAAATATGTAAAACAGACCTCTTGACTGAGAGCTGCTATCAGGTTGTAAAATATTATCAGGAGGTAAAAATGATAGATAAAAAAGTTTTAATAGCTTACTATTCCCATTCAGGAAACACAAAAGCTGCCGCTGAAAAAATTCAGTCAGTCACAGGCGGAGATTTATTTGAAATAAAACCGTCAAAAGGATATCCAAAAGATTATAACACTCTTGTCAACCTTGCGCAAACAGAAAAACAAAAGGATGTAAAACCGGAACTCACAGACAATGGAAATATTGAAGATTATGATATAATTTTTATAGGAACTCCTGTTTGGTGGTACACAATGGCATCACCTGTAAAAACATTCATCGCAAAAAATAATTTTGGAGGGAAGATAATTGTGCCATTTTGTACGCACGGAGGCGGCGGGGCTTCTGCAACTTATGCAGATATGCAAAAAGCAGCACTAAATGCAAAGGTTACGGAAGGTTACACAACCTATGAAAATTCTGCCAATACACAAGATATTAAAAAATGGATAAACGATTTGAAGTTATAATGAACCATATAATTTGTTTATAAGACTGTACTTTTTGTTAAAGTGCAGTCTTAACTTTTAAACCTAAAATTTTTACACTTGATTAAATCAAACGTTTGTTTTATAATTTTGAATATGGAAAAGATTACGCAAGAAAATTCAAAGGAAAAAATTCTCAAAGCTGCAATAAAGTTGTTCGCCGAAAAAGGTTTCGATGGTACAAGCATAAGAGAAATCTGTAAAGAGGCTGAAGTTAATATTTGTATGATTTCGTATTATTGGGGCGGCAAAAAAGAACTTTATCAAGGAATTATAGAGGATTTGGTTGAAAAGCAAACCGTTTTTGCTAAAAGTTTTATTGATTTAAACAAAAGCCCTCTTGAATATCCGCAAGAAAAACGTTTAGAAATGTTATTCACAATTTTGGACAAGATTGTAGACTTTTTTTATTCCACTTCAAATATAACAAGCGATTTAGTTGTTCTTATGATAAAAGAACAGCAAAAATCAGATTTTAAAATGAATGTCCCGGTATTTTTGTATTTTAGAAAGCTTGTTGCTGCGATTTTTGAAAAAGACGAAAATGACCGTGAAATTATTTATAGAACAGTTTTTATTCTTTCTCAAATTAATTCTCCGAAAATTTTGTCGGCCATGTCGCTTAGGCCGCTTGGTCAAAACGAGTTCAATCAGGAGGATATAAAAATTATAAAAGAGAATGTAAAATTTTACGTACAAGCACTTCTAAAGGAGGCAAAAATTGTTTAGAAAAATATTATTAATTTTTGCACTGCTTGCGGTTGCCCAAAGCGCATTTGCAATAGATAAAAATGAGTTAAATCTTGGTTTTTTTGAACGTTTTAATGACAATTGTCTGAATTATTATATAAATTCGGCAGTTGACAACAATCACAGTGCAAAAGAAGCTGCCGCAAGAGTTGAGCAATACAGGCAGCAGGCGAAGTATTCTCTTGGTAATGAACTTCCATCCTTTAGTGTCAGCGCGAATTACCTGGGAATAAAAATTCCTCAGCTGGATAGTTTTCAATTAAAGAAAAATGCTTTTTTGCTTCCATTTATGATGAATTACGAAGCTGATTTTTTACTCAAGAACCGCGATAAAACAAAAAGTGCAAAAAAGTCTTATGAAGCAAGCAAATATGACGAAAAATCGGTTTATCTTTCTCTTGTGAGTGATGTCGCGAGCGTCTATACAAATCTTCTGGAATATGACGAACTTATAATAATACAAAAAGAAAATGTTGATATTTATACAAAACTTCTTGAATATGAAAGCCGCAAATTTGAACGCGGAGTAATAAATTCAACGCAATTGAATAATGCAGCAAAACAACTTGAAAATGCCAAAAATTCTCTTGAAAAATTACAAAAAGAACAAGAAGTTCTTTTAATGCAGCTTGCGGTTTTGACAGGGATTTCGCCGGATTGTGCGAAGGGTTTAGAAAGAGGAAATTTTTCAAACTTTGAATATTCCGGCACGGTTCCTGAAGAAATTCCATCAGATGTGATTTTTGCACGGCCTGATGTTATGGCGGCGGAAACTCAATTAGAAAAAGCGAAAATTGATATTCGTGTTGCAAGAAAAGAATTTTTACCAACATTTAATATTACAGGATTATGGGTGTTTAATACGATTGCACCCGGCACATTTTTCTCGTGGGAAAGTTCTTTGGCGGCAATTTTGGCTGGTGCAACGCAGGATATTTTTGCCGGCGGCAAAAAGGTTGCGAATTTGAGATATCAAAAAGCTAAATATGAAGAACTTTTTGAAAACTACAAGCAGGTTGATTTGGAGGCTGTAAAGGAGGTTAATACCTCGCTTTGTTTTATCAAACACGATTCTGCAATCGAAAAAAATACTTTGAAAACCTTAGCTTACGAATATAATAACCTCTCAAATTACAAAAAGAAACTTGCTCGCGGAACAATTTCCAATCCGGAATATTTGGTGAATTTATCTGAATTTTTACATATTCAAAACGATGCTGTTCAGGCAAAAAATCAACGTTTAGTAAATTATTTTACTCTTTATAAAGCTGTCGGAGGTAAATTATGAAGAAAAAATTAGCGGTAACCATACTGCTTCTTGTAATACTCGGAACTTGTATATATTTTTTGACAAGGAAAAAAGAAAATCCAAACGAACTTACTCTTTATGGAAATATTGAAATCCGCCAGGTGGACATGAGTTTTCAGGTCGGCGGGCAGCTTTTGAAAATGCTTAAAGAGGAAGGCGACAGCGTTAAAAAAGACGAATTGATTGCGGTTTTGGAGGACAAAGACTTTAAATCAAATTTTGAAAAGGCTTCTGCTGATGTGAACAAAACTCTTGCGCTTAAAAACGATGCTGAGTCGAAATATAACAGAAATCTGCCATTATGCGCTGACAATACGGTTTCACAGCAAGAATGCGATAATCTTTTGAATACTAGAGATAAAGCCCGTGCAGATTACGAATCAGCGCTTGCCGCAAAAACCTTTGCAAAAAATCAACTTGATTACACAAAAATTTACGCACCTGATGAGGGAACTGTAACTGTCAGGGTTCAGGAGCCTGGAGCAACAGTTAATAAAGGACAGATTGTTTATACAATTTCAAAAACAAAACCTGTCTGGATTAGAGCTTACGTGAACGAAACAGATTTGGGTAATATAAAATACGGTCAAAAAGCCTCTGTATTTACAGACTCGGTTGACCCGAAAACCGGAAAACCTCGCGAATATCAGGGATATATCGGTTATATTTCTCCGGTTGCGGAATTCACACCAAAAACAGTTCAATCAACTGATTTGAGAACAAGCCTCGTATATAGAATAAGAGTTTATGTAGATGATATTGACGAATATTTGCGCCAGGGAATGCCGACAACTATAAAAATTAACCTGACAGGTAACAATTCCGATGAACACAGTAGAAATTAAAAATTTAATAAAAACTTTTGATAGTGAAACTGCTATTGATAACCTTTCGCTTGATATTGAAAAAAGTAAAATAACAGGACTTATCGGGGCTGACGGAGCTGGCAAAACAACTCTTTTGAGACTTGTAATCGGATTGCTTCTGGCTGATTCGGGCGAGATTGTGACACTCGGCTTAAATCCTGCAACACAAAAAAAAGAACTTAATCCTAAAATTGGCTATATGCCGCAAAAATTCGGGTTGTATGAAGATTTAACAGTAATTGAGAATTTACGACTCTATGCTGATTTAAAAGAAGTACCGCATGATTTTGATAATTTGCTGGAATTCACGAGCTTGAAACCTTTTCAGGACAGACTTGCCGGGGCTTTGTCCGGAGGGATGAAACAAAAACTCGGGCTTGCTTGTACACTTCTGGGGGCTCCTGAGTTTTTAGTTTTGGATGAACCTTCTGTTGGAGTTGACCCGATATCAAGACGGGATTTGATGAAAATGGTAAGGGCTTTAATTACTCCCCAAACAACGGTTTTGTGGTCAACAGCTTACCTTGATGAAGCGCACAGTTTTGATACAGCAGTTGTTTTAGACAGCGGAAAAGTGATTTACAAGGGCGAGCCTCATAAACTTGCACCGACACCTCAGGAATTTGAGGAGAAAGTTATTGAACTAATGGGCGGATATAAAAAAGAAAAATCTTTAATTGCGCAAAATTATACTCCACTTAATACAGAAATAGAATGCCCTGTTGTTGCAGAAAATCTTGAGAAAAAGTATGGAAGTTTCTATGCGGTAAAAAATAATTCCTTTTGTATTAAAAAAGGTGAAATTTTTGGACTTTTGGGGCCTAACGGTGCCGGAAAATCAACCTCTTTTAAAATGATGTGCGGACTTGCAAAACCAACTAGCGGAACTGCAAAACTTATGGGTGTTGATATTCTTCAAAACCCTGAAAAAGCACGCGCAAACCTTGGTTATATGGCACAGAAGTTTTCGCTTTACGGAAGCCTTACTGTCCGTCAAAATCTGGAATTTTTTGCAGCCGCATATGGGATAAATTTTTTGGACAGAAAAAAACGCATTGACGAAATTGTAAAAGTTTTCGGATTTCAAAAGATTGAAAATCTGAAGTCAGAAGACTTGCCGCTCGGGTTTAAACAACGATTGTCACTTGCTTGCGCTTTAATTCATAATCCGCCGATATTGTTTTTGGACGAACCAACATCAGGCGTTGATGTTGTGACCCGTAAAGATTTTTGGAATCATATTACCTCACTTGCACAGAAGGGGGTTACAATACTTGTTACAACACACTTTATGGATGAGGCTGAATATTGTGACCGAATTAGTCTTTTTTACCATGGCGAAACCATTGCCGTCGGCACGCCGCAGGAACTTAAAAATCAGGCTCACGCAGAGAATATGGAAGATACTTTTATAACATTAATTAAGGAGTCTGAAAAACAATGAAAATTTTATCTGCCTTAATAAAAAAAGAAACATTACAAATCCTTAGAGATCCGAGCAGCATAATTATAGCGTTTGTTCTGCCTTTAATTTCGATTTTGATATATATGTACGGAATAAACATGGATACTGTAAAAGTTAAAATAGGAATTAAGAATGATGATGCGAATCCTGAGGTTTCTACACTCATAAAGTCTTTCGGACATAGCAAATATGTTAACTCCTTTATTTATGATAATGAAAAAGATATCACTGAAGCCATTGTCCGTTCAAAAATCAAAGGCGCAGTTATAATTCCAAATGATTTTTCAACAAATCTTTCACGTAGGAAAACTGCTGAAGTTCTTGTTGTTACTGATGGAACCGAAGTTAATACAGCAAATTATGTTCAAAGTTATTCAATGTCAATTTTAAATCAATGGCTATTGACAAGCAAATACAGCTCTCTTGCGGCAAAACAAATCGTAGCTCCGGATATGAGAACCTGGTACAATCAGGATTTAAACAGCCATTATTTTATTCTTCCAGGCTCTATTGCAATTACAATGACGTTAATCGGAATTCTTTTGACAGCGCTTGTCATTGCCCGTGAATGGGAGCGCGGAACAATGGAAGCCCTTTTGAGTACAAGCGTTAAGAAAATTGATATCGTTCTTGGAAAATATATTCCTTATTTTGTTTTGGGTATGTTGTCAATGGCCTTTAGTGTATTTATGAGTGTTTGTGTTTTTCAAATTCCGTTTAGAGGAAATTATTTTGTATTGTTTGCAGTGAGTGGTTTGTTTTTGTTTACTTGTTTAGGAATAGGATTGACAATATCATCTATAACCAAAAATCAGTTTCTAGCAAGCCAGGTTTCGCTTGGACTCGGATTTTTGCCGGCTCTTTTGTTATCAGGGCTGATGTTTCCTATAAATTCAATGCCGGCGTTTTTCCAGCATCTCACAAGAATTCTTCCGCCAAGGTACTACATTACTTTTATAGAAAGTGAGTTTATGGCCGGAACTGTTTGGGAAATCGTTATAATAAATTCCATTTTCCTTACAATTCTCGGCTTGCTTTTGTTTATGCTCGTTTATAACAAAACAGATATGAGGTTGCTCAAATGATTATAGCTTTTTTAAGACGTGTGTTTGCGCTTATAAAAAAAGAATTTATAACTATCTGGAAAGACCCTAAAAGCCGTGGAATTATTATAGCTTTGCCAATTATGCAGCTGCTTGTTTTTGCAAATGCAATTACTATGGAGGTTAAAAATATTGATGTTGCAGTAATGGATTATGACAAATCTGTTGAGTCGCGGGAACTTCTTTCACGTTTTGAAAATTCTCCACGTTTCAGAAAATTTTATTATGTCAATAACGAAAATGAACTTAAACAAAAAATAGATAACCAAAAAGTTCAAATCGGGCTTTTTATAGATAATAATTTTTCGACAAACATTAAAGCTCAAAAACCAGTCAGTGTATTAATTGTTACAGACGGCCGCCAGACAAATTCCGCATCCATTGCGGGCGGATATGCCTCCCAAATTATCAACGGATACAATTTGGAAATTTCTAAAAACCAAGGTGCTGAAATAATACCTGTAACAAGAAACTGGTACAATCCCAACCTTGAATACAAATGGTACCTTTTGACAGTTTTGATTACTATGCTTGCGCTTGTCATAACATTATTGCTAACCGCACTTTCAATTGCTCGAGAAAGAGAACTCGGCACTTTTGACCAGCTTATTGTAAGCCCGTTGTCCTCATTTGAAATTCTTCTTGGAAAAACTGTTCCGCCGCTTATTATTGCAATGGGATTGACATGTCTAATGACAGTTATAGTAATTTATGGGTTCAGTGTTCCTTTTTCGGGGTCAATATGGTTGTTTTTAGTTGCAATTTTTATTTCTTTATTATCAATAGTCGGAGTCGGACTTTGTATTTCATCAATTTGTAAAACGCAGCAGCAAGCTATTTTGGGTGTAATAACTTTTCAAATGCCGGCAATTCTGCTTTCAGGTTTTATTTCTCCGATTGAAGATATGCCTGTATTTTTGCAGTATTTTACTTATATTAATCCAATAAGATTTTTCATGGTTTTGACAAGAGGGATTTTCTTAAAAGGGATGGGAATAGAGGATACTATTATGAACTTAATTCCGCTTATTTTAATTGCAATTATGACGCTTTCTCTTGCAGGCTGGACTTTTAAACGAAAGCTTGATTAAAACTATATATTTATTATATTACTCATATTAAATCATTACCTGCCAGTCTGAGCTGACTATTAATAAAGTCAGCTTTTTATAATTTTTCACATCATTTTTTTACAGGCAGCTTGTATAAGTTTTCCCTCCGCTTGATTATATCCGGATTTGACAGGTAATCTTCATATTTACTTCTGCAATTTATGTAACCGTTTGGAGAAATCTCAATGATTCTATCTGCAACTGTCTGTATGAATTGATAATCTTGGGATGTGAAAAGAACAGTTCCCGTATAATCAATCAATGCGTTGTTAAGTGCTGTAATTGCTTCTAAGTCAAGATGGTTTGTCGGTTCATCAAAAATCATTACGTTTGCTTCCTCAATCATCATTTTTGCAAGAATACAGCGGACTTTTTCGCCGCCCGAAAGAACATTTACCTTTTTATCAGCGTCGTCACCCGAGAAAAGCATTCTTCCCAAATAACCGCGAAGGAAGTTTACATGCTGATCTGGCGAATATTGTGCCAGCCATTGCATTATATTTAAATTGGATTCAAAGTAGAAGTTGTTGTCTTTCGGAAAATAAGAAGTTGTAGTTGTAACACCCCATTTAACCTCACCTGTATCAGGTTTGGTTTTTCCTGCAAGAATTTCAAACAATGTTGATATAATCAAAGGGTCTTTAGCAATAAAAGCTATTTTTTCACCCTGCACAACTTCAAAACTGAAATTTTTGAATAAAAGTTCACCATCAATGGATTTAGTGAGCTTATCCACTGTCAAAACATCTTTACCGGGCATTTTTTGGTAATTAAATCTGATTCTAGGGTATTGGCGGGAAGAAGGTTTAATTTCTTCAAGCGATAGTTTATCAAGCATATTTTTTCGGGAAGTAGCCTGTTTTGCTTTTGATGCATTGGCGCTGAACCTTGCAATAAAGGCTTTTAGCTCTTCCATTTTTTCTTCTGTTTTCTTGTTCTGTTCTTCTTTTTGTTTTTTGATTAATTGGCTGGCTTGCGACCAGAAAGAGTAGTTGCCTGTATAAAGCTGAATGTTTTTGTAGTCAATGTCAGCAATGTGAGTACAAACTTTATCCAAAAAGTTTCTGTCGTGTGAAACCACAATAACAAGATTTGGAAAATCGATTAAGAATTCTTCAAGCCATTTAATTGTGCTGATGTCGAGGTGGTTTGTCGGTTCGTCCAAAAGCAGAATATCGGGGTTGCCGAAAAGTGCCTGAGCTAGCAATACTCGTACCTTTTCACTTCCAGCAAGGTCTTTCATCTGAGCATAATGAAGTTCATCGGCAATCCCAAGTTCAGATAAAAGTGATGCCGCCATTGATTCTGCCTGCCAGCCGTCAAGTTCTGCAAATTCCTCTTCCAAATGCGCAGCTTTAATTCCATCTTCGTCATTAAAATCAGGCTTAGCATATAAAGCGTCGCGTTCCTTCATAACATCATAGAGTTTTTTGTGACCCATGATAACAGTATCAATTACGCTGTATTCGTCAAATTCAAAGTGATTTTGTTTTAAGACTGCAATTCTCTGCCCTTTTGCAATATTAACTTCTCCCGAAGTAGTTTCCAATTCTCCGGAAAGCACTTTAAGAAGAGTACTTTTACCTGCTCCGTTTGCACCAATTATGCCGTAGCAGTTTCCTGGAGCAAATTTTATAGTTACGTTTTCAAAAAGTGTTTGCGACCCGAATCTTACAGTCAATTTATTTGTTGTAATCATTATTTTTCCTTTTTATCAGCTGAATTTTATAGTAGTGTAAATTTTTCGGCTATAAACAGTTTAACATAAAAATCGCAAGCGTTAATCAAAAAGTATAATTTGTTGCATCACTAAGCGATTTGCGATAAAATATCTTTGATAAGAATATTTTTTACCTAATGCTGTATTAATACAAGTTGGAGACTGGCAAATGGAATTTTATGAAGCTATAGATAAGCGTAGAACGGTTCGCGATTTTGAAGACAAAATAATTGATATTGAAATTATAAAAAGAATTCTTTCTGCAGGGTTAAAAGCGCCGACTAATGACCACCTCAAGTCATGGGAATTCGTACTAGTAAATGATAAAAAAGAACGTTCTAGAATTCTTAACTTAGAAGATATGACAAATCCGGCTGACTGTGATAAAATGCTTGACAGTTTCGGAATGACTGATTCTGACCAGAGAGGTATGTATCATATTGCAATGCCAAAACAATTTTCTATGCTTTACAATTCCGGCTGTTTGATTTTGCCGTTCTTCAAGTTAAGAGAACCATTAATGCATCCTACATGCTTAAGTTCATTAAATGAATTTGCTTCAATCTGGTGCTGTATTGAGAATATTCTTTTAGCAGCTGCTTCGGAGGGAATATTGGGAGTAACACGTATTCCTATGACTGAAGAATTAGAACATATTAAAAAAACTATTAAACATCCTGATAATTATGCTATGCCATGTTATATAGCATTGGGTTGGCCGAGTAAAGACGCTAAATTGCCTATACAAAAAGTAATTAATGTTGAAGACAGAATTCATATTAATAATTGGTAATTTTATGTTTTTCACATAAAAAAAGAGGGTTGAAAACCCTCTTTTTTACTCGCAGCTACAAGTGTTTTTTATAAAAACTTTCAATTTTATCAAATGGGATTTTCTCTAAATTGTAGTATAAGTCGGTGTGGTTTGCATCTTTTATAATAAGCAATTCTTTATTGTCACCTTTTAATTTTTTGTATGCATCTTCTGAAAAATATTTGCTATGAGCGTTTTCTCCGTGAATGATTAAAACTGCACTTTTAATTTCGCCTGCATAAGCAAGGAGCGGCTGATTAATCAAAGAAAGCGAGGAGGTTGTATTCCAGCTTCCATTTGAATTTATTGAACGAATATGAAATCCTCTTTTTGTTTTGTAGTAATTCCAATAATCTTGCACAAACTGCGGTTCATTGCCGTTTAACTTTTCAGGAAGCCCTGAAGCTTTTGCGTAAGTTCCGTTTTTGAAATCTACTGTTCTTTGTTTATTCAAAATCTGTTTTAGTTCGTAACGAGCTTTTTCATCCATAGAATCGTTATAACCATTAGCTGTTACTCTTGTCATATCATACATTGTAGAGGTGACAGTTGCTTTTATTCTTGTGTCAATGGCTGCGGCATTTATTGCAAACCCGCCGAAACCGCAAATCCCTAAGATTCCTATTTTACCAGGATTGACATTTGCGTGATTGCTTAAAAAATCTACTGCAGCCGAAAAATCTTCGGTATTAATATCGGGTGAAGCTATATTTCTCGGTTCTCCTGAACTTTCACCTGTGTAAGAGGGATCAAATGCAAGTGTTATAAATCCTCTTTCAGCCAAAGTTTGGGCATATAATCCTGAGGCTTGTTCTTTTACAGCGCCAAACGGACCTGAAATAGCTATGGCAGGGAGTTTTTCCCTATTTTTAATATCTTTTGGTATATATAAATCACCAGCAAGAGTTATTCCAAATCTGTTTTTAAAATGAACTTTTTCAATATTAACTTTTTCACTTTTTGGGAAAACTTTGTCCCAATCCTTAGCTTCAGCCATATTTTTTACTCCTATAAGCATAATTAATCCTAAAAATAAAATAAATACTTTTAAAAATTTATAAAACATTCTACCTCCTTAATTTATGGATTTACCGGTTTCGTAAGCCTCTTTTAATGCCGAATTACCTTCAATATCACCAATGTTAGTGACTCCAATTGCTTTTATCACTCGTTTTAATTCAACGCCATCATGGCAGTTAATCCAGCCTTGAAGTCCTGTAATTGTTCCATCCATAGCGCTTTCTTGCTCTTCAGCAGCTGATGCAAGCAGATAAACCTCTTTAAATTTGTTTTCTGTTACAAATAAAGGGTTTGAGCGATCAATCATTGTTTTCATTTGTCCTGACATACAATAATAATAAACGGGAGTTGCCCATGCTATAACTTCTGAATTCCGGATTTTTTCTGTTATTGCATTAGCATCATCATTTATGACACATTTCTGAAGTTTTTGGCAGGCAAGGCAGCCTTTGCAAAAATTAATATTTTTATCGTACAAATATACAATTTCAATATCATTTCCTGCTTCTTGAGCTCCTTTTGCAAACTCCTGCGCCAGCCTGTTAGAATTTCCATTTTTGCGTGGACTTGTTCCTATTATTAAAACCTTTTTTGTCATATATTTACCTCTCTTTATTTCACATGTTTTATTACTTTAGCCGGATTTCCAACTGCTATAGAGTTTTGCGGAAGGCTTTTTGTCACAACGCTTCCAGCGCCGATAATTGCTCCGTCACCAATTTTTACCCCGGGTAAAATGGTAACATTTGAACCTATCCAAACGTTATTACCGATTATTACGCGTTTTGGCGTCATATTTGCTCTTAATTCCGGATTAAAATCGTGGTTTAATGTCGTAATTACAACAGAATGCCCTATTAAAACATTATCTCCGATTTCAATTCCGCCTTGGTCTTGAAATTTACAACAAGCATTTATAAAAACGTTTTTGCCGACTGTTATATTAATCCCGCAATCCGTATAAAAAGGTGGAAACATTCTAAAAGTTTTATCAACATTTTTATCGGTTAGTTTTGAAAAAATATCAACAATTTCTTCCGGGGTATGGTATTTGTTGTTAAGTTCCATTGTAATTTTCAATGCTGCTTGGCTTTGTGTATGGAATTTTTCAAAAACTTCGGTTCCTTTTTCAACAAGCTTTTGAGTTTTCATATATTCTAAAAAATCATTATTATTCATAAAATTATTATTTACGATTATATTAGAAATAGCAAATACTTATCCAAATATTGCTATAAAATTTAATTGTATAAAAATATTATGTTACAAATGGTTTTGTACATTCGTAATAATTGCTATATTAAAGGCCTTGGTGTTGCGATTCCTTCTTGCATGCATAGGAATGATTTTGTAACAAAATGTAAATAATGTATAATTGAGGAAATAACAAAATTTTTTCTATAAATAAAAAGTGAGTAGAGAACTATGATGATAAAGGTAAATGAACACTCCGTTTGATTTTTTTGACAACTTGATTTATAAAAATTAATAATCTTAATATTACAAAAATAAATATAATATTTTGTAAAAAATATACAATCGGCTAATAGACAAATAAAGAATCCGGATTTAATATTAATATGAATTATAAAATAGGGGTTATTAATAGCAATGCAGAGAGTGGCAATATTAGTTGTAACATGATTTTAAAGCTTTCCTGTTAAATAAATCAACCTTGTAAATGTTTTTATCAAGTTAAATAAGTGATGTATTATCAGAATATAAAGAAAAAGATTATATTAATATTGGTTTCATTTTTTTTATCCACTCAACCAACAATAGCTGAAGAAATTAATTTTAATGACTTTTTAGCCACAGCATTGTATAATTCATATAATCTTAAAATCTCTAAAATAGAACATGAAATCTCAAATAAAGGCATAAACGAGGCACAATCCGGATATTATCCAACATTAAGCGCTTTTGCCACAACAGAAAGATATAACGATTTGACAAACGGAACAGCTCAAATAACAGCTGTAGGAAATGAAATTTTATTGAACAGAAGCTACTATCAAGATATGGCAGCTCTTGGCTTGTCGTATAATGTTTTCGACTTTGGGATGAGACGAAAACAGTTAGATATTGCAAAAGCCGACGAAAAACAAAAAGAGTTACTTTTTCGTAAAAGTACAAGAGATTTAAAATTAGATGGTGTAGATATATATGGTGAGGCTCTAAATCTCTATAAAATATCTAAAATTAAAACGGAAACATTATCACTTCAAAATGAATTGATAGATATAAATAAAAGATTACGTTCAGCAGGTGAATTGTCAGACATAGACCTTGTTGAAAGCGAAATAGAGGCATCAGAAACCAAAACAGAATTAGATGAAATAAAAAATAATTTGGCAAAGAAATTAACAGAAGTGTCATATTATACAAACAAGAATTATGATTTAAATAATCTTGTATTGCAAGATTTTCCTGAGAATGTTGATAGTGCAGTTGTTTCAGACGGTTTAATAAAACTATCAGCAGAAATGCTTGCGTTTGTGCCCGAAGAATCTTTCGAGGCAAAAGCCGCAGATTTAGAAATATTGAAGAAGAAAAAAGAATACGAAATTCAAAAAATGACAAACTATCCAAAAATAAGATTTGACACCCGCTATAATTTTTATGGTTCTGATCCTGGGAATTTCTTTAATGGAATTGGGGATATATCCCAGCGCAGTTTAACAATCCGTCTTTCGGCATCAATGGTTTTATTTGACGGATTCAAGAACACAAGCACGATTTCAAAGAAAAAATTAGAAATGGAAAAAGCTAAGGTTGACAAAGAACGCCAGCTTGCTGAATTGAAGAAAAAGTACAAACAAATTCAACTGGATTCTAAAAATGCACTTGTGCAGACAGAAAATAATGCAGCAACGCTTGCTCTTGTAAATAAGAATCTGGAAAATTTAAGGAGATTAAATACAAATGGTATAGTAGCGCGTTCAGAATGTATAAAAAAACAGATAGAGTTACTAAAGAAAAAACAGGAGTTAGAGCAGAATCAGATAAAGATTTTTGTATCACAGTATAAGTTAAGAGTTTTAAACACGGCTCAGACGGAATTGTAGGAAAAGGAATAATCATACCATCGGCCAATATTAAACATTATATAAAAGTATTATTATAACATAATAGGATTTTTAAAAAAGTTGGAGTTTATGAAGAAAAATAAAAAAGTTTTTGTCATTATAGTTGCTATAATTATTTTGTTATTATTGTGTATTATAATCCCCGAACAGTATCGTAAGATTCAATATGGAGGTTTTAAAACAATTGGTTTATTGAAGCGAGCCAGGTCAAACCATAAGTCCATACTTATAGATAAGTTCATATTAACTTATGGTGGGGAAAAAATCCCAGGAATGAAATATGATTCTATAGAGACATATGATATTCAGGCAAATAAGTCTGAAATGCTTAGTAATGATATTGCTAAGAGGTTAGAATTAACCAATTTAGATATAGTAAAAGTTTGGAACGATTATTTGATTATTTACAGAAAAGGTATGCACAGTAAAAATATAGAAGCTACTCTTAGTTATTACAATTTTAAAAATAAAAAGTTTGAAAGGATAATAAAACCAAAATATGATGATTATTATGCCGATTTTTTTGTATTAAGCAATGGTGATGTAGTTTTATATACTAATAAAAATAGTGAAAAGTATTCGTATGCAAATAATAACTTTGTAAAATTAATACCACAAACTGAAAAAAAAGAGCATGAGCTTAATTTGTTTTATAATATACCTACTATAGTTGCGTTAAATAAAGATTCGTTCCTTTTAATAAGTACAAGCTCTGCTAATGTTTATGAAAATGATACTTTTAAGCCTGTTGAAAAAATTCAATTTAATGTTGGAGATTTTAGTAATTTTTATCATATTGGTGAACAGGCTCCAAAATTTATTGCCTTAGATAATGGAAAATTTGCCGTATTCAGTTATGATAAAAAAACACATTTGAATAAGATTCGTATTTATGAATATAAAAATTCAAAAATTGAATTAATTTCCACTTATGAAACAAAAAGAATTTGGCATGCATTGTCAAGCGGACGAATATTAAAAATAAAGAATGATGAAATAGTTATCCTTGGCGGGAAATATGGTATTCCCTCTATATTAATGTTTAATACGGGACAATGTTATATATTTAATATCAAAGAAAACCGCTTATATAGAATTTCGTCTTTAAAGAACGACAATGATACTTTTTCAAGTGTCATCTATAGTGAAAAAATTTATATGATAGGTGGATATCAAAATGAGTATAAAAAAGAAATAGATGTTTTAGAATTAAATAGATAAGGAGTGAAAATGGTTTCAAGATTAGAGTATGCGTTGTTAGCAAGAGCTACATATGAAGATAATAAAAAAGATATTCCTAAAAACTGGGAAGTTATTAATACATATGAGAGTGATACAAGCGATTTTGCTGGTACTGCTTATAGAAACAACATAACTGGTGACATCGTTGTTGCATATAGAGGTACAGACTCAGATTGGAAAAATATTCAAGATTGGACTCAAAATAATTTAACAATTGCTTTTAATAAAATCCCAAATCAGTTTGATGATGCTTTGAGGTTTTATAGTGAAGTAGCGGGGGCAAATAAAGATGCAAATGTTTCAATTACAGGGCATTCGCTTGGTGGGATTTTGGCTCAATTAGTTGGAGCGTGCTCATTAAAAGACACGGTTACATTTAATAGTATAGGGGTTACTCATTTACTAGATAGGCTTAATATTCAATTAGACGCATCTTTAAAATATTCAAATATAACAAACTATAGTTTAGCAAATGATATCTTATATTTTGTACATAAAAAAACAGGCTATCAATTTTTAGGTCAATCCTATGTAGTAACTCCAACTAATGAAGGGCCAGTAGATGCACATAGCAATGTATTTGCAACTGGATATAATCCTGCATATCCTGCTGATGAATGCTTAACACAAGGGAGTAAACCCATTATACTCAACTGAATGGTATATTCAACTCTGCCCAAGAAGTAACCGTTCCAAAAGATCCATTGTTAATCGATATAGACGGCGATGGCATAGAAACAACAAGTGTAGAAAATGGAGTATATTTTGATCAGGAGAATGACGGATTTGCCGAGAAGTCCGCATGGGTTGGTAAAGATGACGGTGTTCTGGCCTATGACAAAAACAACAACGGTCGCATAGATGACGGAAATGAACTATTCGGCGACAGTTACGTAAAGACAGATGGAACCCTTGCCACCAGCGGTTTTGATGCTCTATCCGATTTAGACAGCAATGGAGACGGTATAATAAATTCCGAGGATACAAACTTCCAGTCAATAAAAATACTGAAAGGTGATGGTACACTATTATCTCTAGAGGAAGCCGGTATATCCACAATAAGTCTAAATTCAAAAAACTCGGTGATACGCGACGGAAACGGTAATCGGCAGTTAACCTCCGGCACGTACACGAAAACAGATGGAACAACGGGCAAAATAAGCGATTACGAACTCCAAAGCGATCCAATGAATTCAATAGCAACAGAATGGATTGAAGTTTCAGAGGAAATTGCGGCATAAAACTATACTATCGGCCAATATTATAAAATATACAAAAGTGTTAAACTGTTAAAATTCAAATGGTTAGGAATTATAGAATATGAAGTTAAAAAAAATAGGGGTTTTATCAACGGTATTTCTGTTAATAATTTTATCATTGTTTGGGTGGTATTTTTATCAAAGAAGTTTTGGGTATTTTGTTAATGGACCACAGATGAATAATTGCAGAGCATATCATCAATCTATATTGTTCAATAATAAAGAAATACTTATAACTGGCGGGATTAATACGCCACAAAACGAAAAGATTGGACTCAAATCTGCGGAAATATATTCTATTAACAAAAAAGAATTTAATATTATCTCTAATACAAATCTGCCACATTTATATCATAAAATGTTTAATTTAACTGATAAAAATATTTTAATTGCGGATTTAAACGGGATAGAAGTTTTTAATACAGATACAAAGACTTTTAACCTTTTACAAACAAAACCGGAAAAAAGATATCCCGAATTTAATAATTATAAATATGCACTACTACCCAATAACAAACTTCTTATACTTGGAGGAAGATATGAATGTAAAACCAACAATCCAACTGGATTATGTGACAAAAATTCTGGAGAAATTATCGATATAAAAGAAGATAAAAAAATCAAAAAATTTAATTTTCTTGGTAATGGTTTTGGAATAATCAATTTACCCGACGGCAATTTGCTAATCGTAGGCGGGAAAATAAATTATAAAAATCGAGAAGTATTATCTGACAAAATTTATTTGTTTGACACTAAAAGTAATCAAATACAGAATTGGGGTAATTTATTAACCCCACAGATTAATCCATTTGTATTCTTAACATCAAATAATAAACTTGTAGTTATTGGAGGTGGTATTGAAAAAGAAAGATTTAACTGGCAAGGTTATGAATATATTAGAACAGAAGGTTCTTCGCTCATAGAGATTATTGATTTAAAAACAAAGCAAAGCAAGACAATTGATATTGATAATATTCTTAAGCAAAAAAAAGTTTATGGAAATAATATACTTGATGTTGTACAGTACAAAGACAATTTATACTGGTTACAGTTAAAATCAACCAAAAATAACAATTCTTTATTAATTGATCTAAATACAAAAAACACTGAAGACATTATTCAAGTTCCATTTATTTTTACAACTCGTTATCGTTCTTCAAACATAAAAATTCCAAATGGCATATTAATAACAGGTGGAAAATTGACGTATCAAGAGCCAACTGAATTAGATATTTCATCAGAGTCTCATCCTGAGGTAAAAGAACACAATAATGCAGATAGCAATCGTTTTGTTGAAGAATCTAGTGTCATTATAAATTTAAAAGAATAAGAAGTTTAGAAAGGTAGAGTGATGTTGCAATTTCTGTATTATTATAATGAGGACTATTATACAATTGGAGAAGAATTGTTTAAAAATATACAACAAGAAATGGCATTAGTATGCGGTATATTGGCCTGTTGTATTTTAATTCCTATCTATTTTAATTTTTATAATATAGCAGAAAAACAGTTTAACAAAAGATATCCAAATGAAAAAGTTATTTATGTTGTAAAAAATGGGATATTTTTTATGTTGGTAGTTACTTTTCTTATAGGTGAAAGTCTAGGGTTATATATATTACCATTTTTTATTTTTCAAAATGTTCCTGTTACAATAACACCTTGGAACAATTTATTTATAACAATAATTATTTATATTGTTACATATTATATAGTTTTAGAAAGATTTTCCATAATATATATATTATCTGATGAAAGAATTCAACTGATAAGGTGTCTTTATACATATAAATTTAATCTCAAAATAAATTCTGTAAAATATAAAAATATTGAGTCGGTAAGGTATAACAAATTTTTAACATGGGAATACTTAGACATAAAGTTAAAAGATGGAAAAGATTTTAATGGTTTGTTGTTTTTTAAAAATTTAAAACATGTTAAAAGCATAATTGAAAAATATATAAAAAAGGAGGTAGTAGATGTCTAATTTAGAATCATCCAATGTAGAAAATCTTAAATTTGAACTTTATGTTTCAAAACCTGATGAAAATTATGCTAATATAGACTATAGCAACGCTCAAGAAATATCTTTCCAATCTGCATCATACTTAAGAAGTCAAGTCTTTTCCAGTTCATTAGAATATCTCACAGAAGGGATGCAAAATGCAAAATTATTAAAAATATCAGGAGGAATTCTTTTAGATGGCCCTTTGACAGCTATAGGAATAGCTTTAGATTCTAAAGATGAGGGTGTAATGAAAGCCACAATTACTGGTATAACCTCAAGTGCCATAACTACAACTATTGCTGTAACTATAGTGTCACCAATAATTGCTACTGCTGGATTGCCTGTTGGGGTTGCATTTGTGACGGGATTACTTGCTACAGCCGCTATAGGATATCTTGTAGACTCTCAGGTAGACAATATGTATGATAATATACAACAAAAATGGGGAGAGTTTTTATACAATGAAGAGACAAAGCAGTTAACCTACCAAACTACAATTGAAGATTTAAAATTTATAAAAGATCTCATAACCCCAGTATATGAATGTAGTACTGGTGAAAATGCTGGAGAATATCTTAAAGGCATATCAATTAATCAAATAATAGAAGGAATTGAAAATACATACACAATACAACCCGGAGATACAGTATGGGCATTGGGGCAACGGTATGGTTTAACCCCCGAAGAAATGGTGGAATTAAATCCATGGCTAGGAGATAGATTTTCAGATGACGGCAGTTATGCATTAATCCGTCCCGGAGAACAACTATTAATTCCCGGCGGAGGATCCGATACAGCCCAAAAGATAAATGACACCTTCACCGAAGCTCAATCAGCAGAAGTTCCGAGGGATCCATTACTAATCGATTTAGACGGCGACGGCATAGAAACAACAACCGTAGAAAATGGAGTCTATTTCGATCAGGAAAATGATGGCTTTGCTGAAATGTCCGCGTGGGTCGGCAGTGACGATGGTGTTCTGGCCTATGACAAAAACAACAACGGTCGCATAGATGACGGAAATGAACTATTCGGCGACAGTTACGTAAAGACAGATGGAACCCTTGCCACCAGCGGTTTTGATGCTCTATCCGATTTAGACAGCAACGGAGACGGTATAATAAATTCCGAGGATACAAACTTCCAGTCAATAAAAATACTGAAAGGTGACGGTACATTATTATCTCTAGACGAAGCCGGTATATCCACAATAAGTCTAAATTCAAAAACCTCGGTGATACGCGACGCAAACGGTAATCGGCAGTTAACCTCCGGCACGTACACGAAAACAGATGGAACAACGGGCAAAATAAGCGATTACGAACTCCAAAGCGATCCAATGAATTCAATAGCAACAGAATGGATTGAAGTTTCAGAAGAAATTGCTGCATTGCCTGACATTCCGGGCATGGGAAAAATGCATTCTCTCCATCAGGCAATGGCAAGAGATGAAGAACTTACCGCGCTAATCAAGACATTCGCAAATGCTTCAGATGCAAATACCCGCCAGTCCTTAATAACTCAAATTATCTACAAATGGGCTGGGGTGGAAGGCATTGCTTCTGACAGCCGTGGAAGCCAAATGGATGCAAAAGATTTAACTGCTCTGGAAAAATTTATGGGCAGTGATTTCTTAGGCGTAACAAACAGCGGAACCCCAAATAGTGCCGCGGCAAACCTTTTAAAAAATGCTTTTGCAATCCTAAGAAGTTATATTTATGCAGAACTCACCTCCCAAACAGCTTTGAAACCTTTGTATGAAATGCTTGAACTTCAATATGATGAAGTTTCTCAAAAATATATCTACAATCTTGATACTGTCCAAAATTATATAGATTCAGTAATATCTCAGGATACGACCTCCGGAAAAAGCTTATTGCTGGAATTCGCAGGAACTTTTATAAACTTAGGCTTAAAAGAAACAAGCAATTACACTTATTTTGAGCAGCATTACACAGAAATGGGCGATGATTTCAAATTATTAATGCAAACAGTTGATAAAATAAACATATATGGTACTGAAGGTGATGATACTATTGATGGAACAGCACAACAGGAAGCTGTATTTGGCTATGGTGGAAATGATACAATTTATACACGCCAGGGTGATGATCTAGTTTATGGTGGTGACGGTGATGATGTCATAGACACCTGTGAAGGCAATGATGTCATATATGGTGAAGCTGGCAATGATACCATAAATAGCGGAGCTGGCGACGACATTATCTATGGTGGTGACGGCAATGACATAATAACAAATTCCGGCGGCAACGACATCATTTACGGCGGATCCGGCGACGACACAATCAAATCAACTGCCAAGACTACCAATAAAACCCATGAAACTTTAATCGGTGGCATCGGTAATGATTATTTCGAAGACAAAGATAATGGTGACGAAACGTTTATCTTTAACCAGGGCGATGGTAACGACATTATCTATAACCGTGGTGGCAATGACACCATAAAATTTGGCGAAGGTATTAATCTTTTTGTAAGTCATTAGGCAAAACAAGAGTCGGTGCAAGAATAACAACATTCTTTGAACAATCCGCATTCTTTAAAGAACCTGCCACATCTCTGATTTTTCTTATAAATCCATAATCCGCATTTCTGCCCTGAATACCTAAAAGCGGATGAACATCTTTTAAAATCATTATTGCAGGCTTATTATAGCTGTCAATGTAATTTAAGGCTTCTGTAGGATTTTCTGCATTATTAATGCTTACTCTTTCTTGACCTTTAGAGAGAATTTTATTAAGTCCTTCTGTGGAACTCCATACAAATACATCTCTTTTACTTTTAATAGCCTTAGTATTGTTCGCAATTTTTGTAATAAGTTCAATTACTCTAATTTCTTCCCATGTCGGAATATACACGAAACTGAACCTTGCTTTAAAAAGGTTAGTTAAATACTGTTCAGTTTTCTTTATGCCTTCTAATGCCACAGTTTTCGCCATTCTTTACCTCACTAATTCCGCCAACGCTTTAAAATCACCCATTCCAGTCATAATAATTTTGTTATTAGAGGATATTCTAACTTCAATTTTGTTCTTGCAATCTGTTATTACTGATTCATCATATCTATCCGTTAAAAAGTAATAATTCTGATTACTTGAACCGACCCATGCACGTGAATAATCTGTTTTATCCTGTTCGTACTTGCCATCAATTAAAATATCCACATATTTGATAAGTTCTTGAAAATCTTTATTTTCTTTAAGGGTGGAATATTCATACCCTGTAAATAGAATTACAGACAGTCCAATGCTTTGAACTGCCTTTGAAATTTCTTTTACAGCCTTAATTTGCTCTAAAGGCTCACCACCTAACCAAGTAATACCTTCAATTTTATCTTTGTAGGATTTAATTAATTCAATAAAATCATTTACGTTATAAGATGTACCGCCGTTAAAATCCCACATGTGAAAGTTTGCACAACCTTTACAGTGAATAGAACAGCCCTGAACCCATATCGCAAACCGAGTTCCAACACCTTCAACATTAGTAATAGGAATATATGAATTAATCCTAATGTCCATTCTGTTGATACTCCTCATTTTGAGTATATAAATGCTGTTCGGTTTCGTTGTATTCGTGCGTAAATTCTGATTTTACGGTCTTTGCCCCTGTTAAGTTTTCAACTTCTTTAATGTAGTTTAAGCAGGATTTACCTTTAATACCGATTGTTTCAGATTCAATTCTTCCGTCTGGGTATACTCTGATTTTAATTTGCTTTGCCATATTGATGTTCCCTATTTTTTACACCAAAATATCTAAAATGATGTATAACAGTGGAAAGCCGTATTAAGTCTAGGTTTAGACTTAATACGGCTTTACTGTTAAACTTTATTTATGCACCGTTACTGTAGAAAAATGTTTGTGATATGATTTTCTTATGGAACTTATACACCTGAATAGATAGACTGTTGCAAATTTTTATGGTGTATTAGAGTTCAAAATTATTGTATGAGTAGTCGATTTCTTCTTGTGCTATCCCGATATATCGTAGTGTTATTGCAGGGCTTGAATAGTTTAAAATTTTCTGTAACAATGCCACATCGTTATTCTTCTTATAAAAGAAATACCCGAATGTCTTTCTCATAGTATGTGTGCCTACATTAGCAGTGATTCCAAGATGTTCACAAGCATCATTTATAAATCTATATACCTGAGAACGGTCAAGCCTGCAATGCTTTTTACCAACAAATAAAGGCTCCTCATCCCCGATTGCGTAAGTTCTTGCTCGCTCAACAAGATACAATTTAATAAGGGTTCTGAGCTTTTTATTCAATGGAAATCGCTTGTATTTACCTGTCTTCTGTTCGTAAATCTCAACATAACTTTTATTTTCCACATCTTCAATATTCAAGTTTAGAATATCACTCACACGTAAACCTGTATTTGTTCCAAATGCCCAAATCAACTGATTTCTACGACTGTGCCTTGCTAAAAATTTTTCTATTGCTTCTACATCTTCCTTTTTCTTGATAGGCTCTACTAAATTTTTCATTTTTACATTCCTTCCTGCACTTACGGTGCATGTAAGAATGTAAGCAGAGAATTGAAATTTTGAAACATGTCTGGGTAATCGCTTGTTTATGATATAATGCAACTATGGCTATTGTTGAAAAAGAGTTGAAAAAATATGCAAGCACTTTAAGTGTTGAACGGTTATTATCATTCAAGCACTCTGATGATGATACTATAGAGGTTCTTATTGATAGATATAATACCAACTTACGTATATCACAAGCCCTTTATCCTGAATTATCAACACTTGAAGTAACTCTTAGAAATGCCATTGATACAATGTTGAAAAGCTGTATATCCGAATCATGGCTAGAAGATGAACTACATCAGCAGAAAATTTTAGCAAACCATGAACATGAAATGTTACTTACAGCTTATAACGATATTAAAAAATTGTATTCAAATAAGAATTTTACAATAGGTAAGGTTATTGCAAATCTTACTTTCGGTTTTTGGACTAATCTATGTTCAAAGTGGTATTGTTCAAATATATGGAATAAAGGTCGCTGTTTTAAAGGTGTATTTGTTAATTATCCAAGTAATGTAAATGACATTGGTACAATAGCAACAAAACTGCGTTTAATAAGAAGGTTCAGAAATAGAGTATTCCATTATGAACCAATATTTAAGAAACCTCAAAATACACTAAAAATGTACAATGAAATTATGGAAATGATAAATTATTTACCTTCTGACAATTCAGATATATTAAAAGAAACTTCCAATTTCCTTGAAATATATAATCAGTCAATTACTTCGCTTAAATAGCAAAAAACCTAAAGCACTATGTGAAAGTCACAGGAAGTGTTCTTTAGGTTATCCACTATCATTATGCACTATATTTCAGTATTTGTCAAGTGTTGATGGTAATTTTGTTAAGATTAATTTCCTATATAGCTCTTTATATAAATTATTCTTACTGCTTTGCAATACAGCCTTGTTATTTTTGAAAATTTTAACCAACTCTAGAGAGTCATATACAAGTTGTAAAGTTACCAAATCACTTTCATCAACTAAATCAGCAAATGCCCTTTTATAACTTGTTAATTGTTTTTGTGGTTCATCAGGCAATCCATAAAATACTACTGACTGTAGTTCACTTGTATAAAAGTTATCTAATCTTGAATAAAACTCATTTTCCCGCAATAAATCAAGCATTGTAGCTATTGTTAAATTATCAGCTTTTGAATCAGGCTTTAAAAATTTTTGTAAAGGTTCTATTTTATCTTTATACCTGTATTGTAATTCGAATCTTAAGAGGTTTAGACCGCTGATGTTGAGATAATTACCTTCTTTAATATAATAACCGCCATGTGATGAAATATATTCAATTTCATCATTTGTTAATGGCTGTTTTAATATAATTGCCCCTGTTTTGGCTTTATTTAGTAATTCCTGCGTTTTATCATAGAAAATAAAAATTCTATCGCCTAAAATGTCTTTCTCTTTTGGATTTCGTTTAGGTGTAGATAACCTTAAACTTGTATTTTGTGAATTAGATGAAATCAAAGAAGGTATAAATCTTCTTTTTAATGGAAAATCAGATAAAAACATTATATATTCAAGCGGCTTTTTATTCGTAATTATATTCTTTGTTAAATGAATCCACGTAATATTAGCGGATTCACCAATCCTTCTGTTTTTATCAAACCCTAGCTCTTGAAAAAGGTTCAATAACCATTCTTCTGACGGCATTTCTAAATTAGTATCAGTATTATGTCCGTTATCATCAGGTTTAAACCTTGTAGTAGTTAGGGTTATTCTTAGGTAATTATAGGCTGTTGTTACAGAGTAAGCCTTCTTATTAATAAAATATTTTTCAAGTGTATTCCTTATCTCTTGTTTATAATTTTCTGTATTTATACCAACTTCATCTAATATTGACAAAGGAATATTTATCCTGAGTTTGTCAATTAAGATATTACCAGTTATAGACATGTTTTAACTCCTCAATTAACCCCATGGTAAAGGGTATAGCATCTCTAGACATCTCTGTTTTTAGTTCATTAATTCTACTTATTCCTGCTCTAATTAAGGCTTTTTGCTGTGATTGACTTTCTAAAAAATGGCTGTTGATAAATTCTTCCTGCTCTTCCTTTGTTTTAGAAGACAACATTATTGAAATAGCAGTATTTACAACTACATTTCTAGGTCGTTTATTTCCTTTTGATTCTAGGTATTCTTCAATATATCGTTGAAATATTGGTATATTAGAATATTCAAAGTCTTGAAATTTATTATTTGCTTCTATGGAGCAATTCAGAACTACCCACAGCATGAAAGCAATCATATTAGCTGTACTAGGTATATAATCAATAATCTTATGAGTTTTAACATTATCATTAACATTGCTAGAACTATCAAATATACGGTTAATGATTCTCTGCCCTGACAGGGTTAGATATACATTCATTCTCTTTTTATTTGAACCTTCTGTAATTCTAATCTTTGAAAATACACCTTGAACTTTATCGTGTTCTCTATCTGAATTTATATGTATAACGTCTTGATGTTTAATTTTATACTTTCTGCTCTTTGATGAAGGATTTGAGATAATCTGACCTACATCTTTATCACTCCACACTCCTCTATATTTAATGAACATCATTGTGATTAAGGAATCCTCTTTAATGGTTACTTCAAAACTTTTATTATGTGGTGTTGAATAAAAAACCAGTTTATCTTGATACAAAGAAGTTAATTTTCTTAATTCGTCATATAAACAGCAGTATGGATAGCCGAATTCGTATTCAGCAAAGGCTTCTAAACCAGTTAAAACTGATGAATTAAGGTTTTCATTCAACAAACAAAAGAAATGTTTATAAAAAGACTCATCTTTACTATATTGGGGTAATATAATTCCTGCTGAATTTATAATATCCAATAAAAAAGCAATCATAAAATAATGACAGTAACAGGTAGGATATGAAGGAATATCTTCAATCCTTCCTGTTGTTTGTACAAAGTAATCTGCATTAAAATCCATTAAGATATTTATAAATATAATTATTAGTATAATTATTATAAATATTTCTATAATTTTCAACATCAGTTATTGTATAAGAGGAAATTACTCTTACTTGTTCATTTAATATGTCAGTACATCTTTGAATATCATCTTTATTATTAATAGTATCTTTTAAGATATTAGTTACTTTAGATAACCAAATACATGAAGATATATTTGTAAACCAACTAACATCATCAATTCTATTATGTTCATTAAGCAATGAACTATTTCTTACAGTTTTTATCATTTATTTATTCCTTCTATTTTCTATTTAAAATGTATACAAGAGCTTCTTATTGATATATTATTCTTGGAAGAGTTCTTATATGCATAAATGTTTTATCTAGTACATTCTTTCCTACTACCTTCAGCACTCCATTTAAGCAGTAAATCAACTACACCAAAGAGATTGTTTTGAATTTCAATAGCCTGAGCTGTAGAAATAGATTCAGACTGGTACTGTTGAAATTCTTTCTTGGTAACCTCTATAAAGTTGTAAGTTTTATACTGTTTCATTGCCATCTCCCATTATGATATTTGCAATTCTAGCTGCTACTGCACAACGAACAATATGACTTTTATTAAAGCGAATTCCCTGTAGTTTATAAGCTATTTTAAGTCTTGAAAATTCCTCTTTTACTTCTTTATCAAGGACAACATCATACTCATACTCAAAATTGTTATAGCGGTTGTACCAGTGTTCTAGTTGAAAAGGTAGTAAATCTAACTTCTTACATCTTTTCAAAAAATCCTTCAATGCTATTTGAATAAAGCTACTATAAGATGTATTGTAGTTTTGCTTATACCATTGAAGTTCTTTATGTATAAATTTATCGACCTTAAAACTTATTTTTGATGCACACTCATTAAAAACTTTTTGTTGAAAAATTTTCAGCGGATTTTCAATAATTTTGTTGAGGATAAATACATTTTTTAAATTCCTGAGCATAGTTGCTCCTTTCTGCACTGTTTGTGCGATTCTAATACTTCTTTTTGTAAGTATTTGTTACCCAATTCGCAGATTGCATTTACGTACATAGCAAGTCTTTTACGGTCATCTTCCTTTGTTGTCGGAACTGATGAACGGTGAAGTTTAATGTTGTATCCGTCTATTTGGAACTTCATTTTTATTCCTGCTTATTTTGTACTACTTGCAGGGAATTGAAAATTTTTCTACACAAATTAAGCCCTCTAAGATGAAGGCAACAAAAATTTTGCCTGTAAAACATCTTATGGCTGTATTACTTATGTAGAGCGGATTTCAATTCCGTTCTGCTTACATTCACATATTAAACGACCACCTTTAAAAAGTCAACAAAACCGCTTATAACAAGGGTTTCGAGTGTTTTGGTCACGGCGATACTATTATAAGCTGAGATTTTTATTTGTCAATAGCCTGTCAAAAACGCTGGTATCAATGCTTTTGGCTTTTAGTTTTTTCTTAAAAAAGAGTTTATTTTAGTGCAAAATCCTTATAACCTAACTGTGATAGGTATTTTCACCGAATAAATTAAGAAGGTTTGTTTTTTTGCTATTAAAAACAGGCTTAATTGTAGATTATAATTGAATTACAATGCATTTTAATGCATGTTTCGTATAAAAATCATCAAATATGGCTGAAATATAGACACAGAAAGCATTACACCTTAATTTTTATAATTGTTACAAAACTTAATATTTGTATATCATATTAATCGCTAGAAGCCTTATTATATTTGAATTTGAGCCTTATTTTAGTTCTGAAATTTTGTCAAAAATACTTCAAATCCAATCTGCGTCAAAGTTTTAGTCTGTTTTAAGTACATTTTATAACAATGTGAAATTTGTTTCATACCTTGTTTTATATAAGTTATTGAATTAGAATTAGACCATGAAAAGAGCAGTATTATATGCACGTGTTTCTAGTACCCGTCAGGAAAAAGAAGGTTTTTCTATTCCTGCTCAAATTAAGTTCTTACGAGAATATGCATTAGAGAATAATATAGAAGTTATTGAAGAATTTGTTGAAGCTGAAACAGCTAAAAAGGCTGGTAGAGCTGAGTTTAACCGAATGGTAGATTATCTTCAACAACATGAAGATGAAAGAATTATCCTCGTTGAAAAAGTCGATAGACTATATAGGAATCTGCCTGATTATGGCACAATAGACAATATTAAAGGTCTTGAGATTCATTTTGTTAAAGAAAATGAAATCTTGTCTGAAAACTCCCGTTCAAGTATCAAATTTATGATAGGGATACGTGTTCTAATGGCTAAACAATACGTTGATAACCTTGCAGAAGAATCTGCAAAAGGCTTGAATGAACGTATTGAACAAGGATATGCACTTTATCCACCACTAGGCTATATGTATGGCAATGATGGTACACACAAGCATGCTATTATCAAAGACCCCGAACGTGCCGAGTATGCTGTTAAAGCTTTTAATTTATTTGTTTATGAAAATCTATCTGCTTCTTCTATCAATAATATTCTGTATGAGGAAGGGTTAAGAAATCCAGATGGAAACAAATATGCAGTTTCAACCATACAGAGAATGTTTAAAAATCCAATGTATGTTGGGGATTATATATATCAAGGAAAGTTATATCCAAATGGTAAACATGAACCGCTAATAAGCAGAAAGTTATTCCAACTTGCACAAAATAAGTTAAACAGTGCTAATGATACAACAAGACAACATGATGTAGAATTTCCTTACATAGGTCTGTTTAAATGTGGTGTGTGTGGTTGTAGTTATACAGCAGAAAGAAAAGTAAAACCTAGTGGCAAGGAATATATTTATTATCATTGCACTGGTAAGGGTAAAATTAAAACTTGCAAAAAATCTTCTTACATCAATGAAACGAAAATTGACAAATTTATAGCCGAAATATTAAAGGGGTTGGAAAATATACCGAAATCCCTTATTAAAGAAATAAAAGAAAGTTTGAGAGAAATTCATGACTTGAAAAATGAATACAGTAATACAACTCAAGATAATCTATATAAGCGTATTAAAGAAATTGACCGCATGATTCAAAACGGCCATAAACGCATGCTCAAAAGTAACAATGACCAAGAAAATGAGCTGTGGAATGCAACTTATACAGAATTAAGAGCGGAAAAAGAACAGCTTATGGATAAGTTATCTTGTATTAGTAAGGCTGATGACGAGTTCTATAAACAATCTGATTTAATTTTGAAGTTCTGTAAAAACGCAAGTCAGATTTTCATGAAAGCTACTCCATCAGAAAAAAGAACAATTTGTGAAATAATTGGTTCGAACTTTACAGCAAATGCCAAAAATATAGATATAACGTTGTATCCTATCTTCTATGACATAATTGAGATGAATCGTCTAGGTCATTCTCAAAATGAAAGGTTCGATGTAAATGAACACTCAGTTTGATTTCTTTTAACAGACAGTTTGATTTTTTTAGGCAACTTATAAAAAAATATAAGTATAAAAAAGGAGCATTTCTGCTCCTGTGACATCAATGAATTAATAATATAATTTAATCACAAATAATTTGGTGTAAATTTTTAATTTCGTATAACATATTCTCAACTGTAGATTTTTGCCAAACCTTAGGCTTTAACAATAAAATTCTAAATATTACCTGCGTAAGATTATTTACATGAAATTTCCCTGGTAAACTAATTAATATTTTATCAAGATAATTATAATTAACATCATTAGGTGGTAAGTTCAAAAATTCTAAAATACTTTCATTATCAAATCCTGCAAAAAGAGACGATATTACTTTGCATTCATCATCATTTAGTTTCTCAATAGGTTTAAACTTGTTAATTTTACTCCAGTAATCAAGTAGATGAAATTTTATTACAATATTTCTCTCACATTCAAATTTTATTATATCGTTGCATAGTTCAGAAACAATATTAAATATTAATATGTTAAGTAGCCTTTCTTGTTCAAATATAGCCGTATTTGCAGCTTCTAAATTTTCTATGGATGTATATTTATTATCGAAAATAACACCACGACAGATTTGTTTTTCAATAAAATAATTAAAATTTTTATAATTAGTCTTATTTATGAGTTTGTATTTAAAATTATTATAAAGCTCATTGTAAGAATTGTAGTTATCTTTTTGAGATATTATGTCAAAGAAATCTTCTAATATAAATTTTGGTATTTTTTGTAAATACGAAATTAAAGGAATAAGTCCTGCAAAATTTCTATCCAACTTTAAGTCTAACATTTTATGTAAATTTGGTTCAGTAATTTCTATATCCTTATCTTCAAGATCTAACAACCACTTCATAACGTAAATTTTCTCAAGTCTTGTTTCAAAATTTTGAACATTAGGACACATAGTAGATATTGGCATATTCACCACCTTTCTAATTTAAAGTTAATTAATTTTGTTTTAAGATATTTGAATATATTTAAAACTCTCTTTTCTAAAGTTTAATAATAGAGAGTTTAATTTTTTCATGCAATTAGCCGATTGGGCTATTTGCTAATTATTAGTTAGTGTTTAACTAACGTGTTGTCTATCGTTATAAATTATGCATTAGATATAATTTATTAATATGGAATTGAAAAACTTGTTTGGCAAAAAACTAAAGAAACTCAGGGAAGCAAAAGGGTTAACTCAACAAGAATTAGCTGAATTATGTGATATGCAAACAAATTCGATCACTTTAATTGAGATAGGAGAAAGAGCAGCATCTTTTGCAACAATTGAGATCCTTGCTAAAAAGTTAGGAGTTAATTATTATGACCTATTCAATTTTGACTGTGGAGATGGGATAGAGCCTTCAAAACAGAACCTTTTAGATTATTTGAA
>QAMI01000005.1:90155-117420 GCA_003150395.1 Candidatus Gastranaerophilales bacterium
TGGTTCAGTAATTTCTATATCCTTATCTTCAAGATCTAACAACCACTTCATAACGTAAATTTTCTCAAGTCTTGTTTCAAAATTTTGAACATTAGGACACATAGTAGATATTGGCATATTCACCACCTTTCTAATTTAAAGTTAATTAATTTTGTTTTAAGATATTTGAATATATTTAAAACTCTCTTTTCTAAAGTTTAATAATAGAGAGTTTAATTTTTTCATGCAATTAGCCGATTGGGCTATTTGCTAATTATTAGTTAGTGTTTAACTAACGTGTTGTCTATCGTTATAAATTATGCATTAGATATAATTTATTAATATGGAATTGAAAAACTTGTTTGGCAAAAAACTAAAGAAACTCAGGGAAGCAAAAGGGTTAACTCAACAAGAATTAGCTGAATTATGTGATATGCAAACAAATTCGATCACTTTAATTGAGATAGGAGAAAGAGCAGCATCTTTTGCAACAATTGAGATCCTTGCTAAAAAGTTAGGAGTTAATTATTATGACCTATTCAATTTTGACTGTGGAGATGGGATAGAGCCTTCAAAACAGAACCTTTTAGATTATTTGAATACTGAATTAAGAGATTTAGACGAAACTCTTTTACAGCACATGATAAAGTATTCTAAATTAGTAAAAGAGCTTTATACCTCAAAAGAATAATCTTTTAAGATTTCCTCTCATTTTTAAAACATTGAACTAATTTGAATGCAATCTCTCTGTCTTTATAATCAAGATCTTTGAATGCTTCAGAGGCTAAAAATAATAACTGCTTGTCTTGTATATCGTATGTGTTTTCATCAAATGTGAAAATATATGAAAGCGGAATTTCAAGAGCTATCGCAATTTTAATCACAACGTTAAAAGACGGGTTATTGACTCCGATTTCAATACAGGATAATGTTTGAGATGCTATGCCTGCAAGATGAGCAAGTTCTCTTTGAGTGAGACCTTTGGATTTTCTGTATTTTGCTATATTTGCGCCAATTTTCTTTTTGTAGTCAGAGATATTGGACAATTCAGCCATTTATCTTGTCTCCAAATATGCATCAATAACTCTAACAAAGAATTGTAAATCGCTTAAAGGGGCTGTGTCTAATTTTTCATCAATGTAAGCTCTTAATTCTTCTCTTGTTTTAATATAATCAAAATCGAATAAATCTTTAATATTACAATCTAAGACTTTGACAAATTTCTCAATATTTTCTTTAAGAGGAAATCTACCTCCTGTTTCAATTCTAGATATTGTTTTGACATCAAGTCCAGTTAATTCAGCTAGTTGGGCTTGGGTTAATCCTTTAGCTTTTCTTATTTCTTGTAATCTTATACCAAAGTCTCTAGTAATATCCATATTATTGTCATTATAGGAATAATAAATAAATTTAATAACCGCCAACGGCGTACCGATTTTGTGGTAATATTACCTTGGCTGACGCATAACAAATAAAAAACTGGACATTATCGGATTACAATTAAAGGAAATAAAAAATGAAAAAATCTATTTACATAGCAATTATAATGGGGATTTTAATCTGTGTTATAACCGTATTTGGATATAATAAATATAATCAATATGCAACTCAAAAGGTCGACCTTGTTAGAGTTGTAGACGGAGACACAGTTGTTGTTTCAAATTTTTTGCATCAGGATTTATATATCCGCCTTGTTGGCATTGATTGTTTAGAAACTTCCGCAATACATCGGGCTTATAAACAAGCCTATGAGAATAAAATTTCAATAGATGAAGTTTTAAAAAGAGGACAGGAATCAACCAATATATTAAATAAATTTTTAGAGCAAAATAAGGAACAGTTAGTTTTAGAAGCTCAAGGATTAGATAAATACAACAGGATTTTAGGAATTATTTATGCAGGTAAAACAAACATAAATGAATATATGGTTCAGTATGGGCGTTGTGCGGAGTTTGTTTATAACGGTTAGATTTGTGCTAAAATCAACATGAGATTGGTATGGAAGTATGCAATAAAAAGTTTAATACCCAGTATTCAGCTCTAATAGAGGCGAAACGTCTTGAAGGCTTTTCAGGTGATAAAAACTTTTTGGCTGTTTATGCATCTTCAACCGCAAAGATTTTGCCATATCAGATTGCAGCAGCACGTTTTGCATTAAGGTCTGATTATTTAAAAGGATGTATTCTTTGTGATGAAGGCTCACTCGGTAAAACTTACGAGGCACTTCTTGTTGCAGGACAAAAGTGGTATGACGGAAAGGAAAACATTTTGGTTGTTCTTCCTCCAAACCTTGTAACCCAGTGGAAACGAAAACTTGACTCTGATTTTACCCTTCCTTATGTTTTTTGGAATAATACAAAAAATATACCTGATGAAGGCGGATTAATCCTAACTACATACGATTGTGCTGTCCGCCACTCCGATAAAATCAAAGAACGAGATTGGGATTTAGTAATTTTTGATGAAGCAGATGTCCTAGCCAATTATACAAAAGAAACTACCGTCATATTAAAAGATGCTGTACGTGAGGCGTATAAACTTTTATTAACTCCGACACCTCTTACAAAAGATATTCGTGACATTTACGGGCTAATTCATTTTATAGATGAAAGTATTCTGCCTGATGCCGACTGGTTTTATAAACGGTATTTTAGAAAACCTGAAAACTATCCCGAATTAACCTCATGGGTTTCACAATTTTGTTTCAGAACTCTAAAAGTACAGATAACAGAATATGTGAACTTTTCCCGCCGTTTGCCAATTACGATTGATTATCCTCTTTTGCAGGAGGAAAAAGAATTATATAAATTAATCTCTACTTATATTGCATCAGAAAATAAAACTGCATATCCTGAAATGGATGAGTACAACTTAAACCTTTTATTTTTCAAAACACTTTCATCCTCAACGCAAGCATTTTCAAATATGCTTGATAACCCTATAACAAGGACTTACGGAATGGAAAAAGTTGTTTTGCAACAAATTAAAGATTTAGCCGATAACATAAAAGTCAACTCAAAAACATTGAGATTATTGAAAATTCTTAAGACAGTTTTCAATCACTTAAAATTAATGAAAGTAAACCAAAAAGCAATAATCTTTGTAAATAATTCCACGACATTGGATGTCCTTTATAAAATATTTTTGCAGGAAGGTTACGATACTATAAAATACAAAGACAACGATTCTTTGGAAAAATTCAGAGCAGATACAGACATTCAAATTCTAATTGCAACCGATGATGCAGCAAAAGGTTTGGATATAGAATACTGTCCTGTCGTTGTGAATTACGATATGATTTACAATTCAATTCAGATGGAACAGCGTATTTGCAGATGCCACAGACAGGGACAGAATTCTGATGTTTTGGTTATTAACCTTTTAAGCAGAGAGAACTTTTCAGATGTTAGAATGCTTGAATTGATTAATAAACGGACTTTGCAGTTTAACGGAATTTTCGGGATGTCAGATGATATTGTGGGCAACTTTGATGTAAAGATAAAAGAAGTCCTAAAAGATTTCCGTCACAGAGATGAAGTGGCTCAGGCGTTCAAAGAAAATCTCACAGAGCATAGACAAACAAACGAACAGCTTGTTGAAAATTCGGAAGATATCCTGTTCACGACATTTACAAAATCCATAGCGGATAAAATAACCGTCACACCGGACTATATTGAGGAAAAAACGGAAGAGCTTAATGCAGACCTTTGGGAGATTGTGAAATATTATTTTGAAACCATAAAGCCCGACTGGTACGAAATAAATGATGAAAACAAAACTTTAACTTTAATTGAAGGTTACAAACGCCCGTATTTGTTTTCGTTCAACGATAACGGACGAATGAGAAATTATGAAGGTTATAAAAGATACGGCTTAGGTAAAGATTTTAAACCTCAAACAGGCAGGATAAGTTTCACATCAACTTTTGCAAAAGGAATTTTAAGAGAAATTGATAAAAACATTGCACCTGAAGCTAAGATTTATGTAAATGCGGACATTGAGCCTTGTGAGATTGGATTTTATAATGTAGCCATAACCTCAAAGGATGTTTCTTCTACCCGCCATATTTTGATAGGACAAACTCAAAGCGGAGAGATTTTGTCTGAAGAAAAGTGTCGGGAACTTTTAAGTTTGCCTGTAATAGAATCTGAAGAACGGGATAGGCTTGGGCAAATCAAATATGGGCAGTTATTACAGGATTTTGCAGGTGTTGAAAGTTTAGACGATAAAATCTCTAAAACAAATATAATTAAAGAATACATAAAAAACAACGAAGGTTCGTTTGCCTTTGAGGTAGAAAAAATAAAACTACTTGCAGGCAGAAAGAAAACACAGCTTGAAACGGATTTGAATGATATTAAAACAGAAATTAAAAACTTAAATAATCAGCTTGTCAACAGTGGGTCGAGTCAGCTTGAAAAGCTACAGGCAACTAAAAAATTAAGATTATTGGAACGAGAATTATTAAAAAAAGATGAGGCATTATTTTTTGATAAAGCACAGATTGATGTTGAAATAGAAAAAGAGATTGCGGATTTGACGGATGAATACAATTTTAAAGTACTTATGAGTCCGCATTTCAAAGTGCAAATTTTCAGTACAAATAAAGAAAAGCAACCCGAACCGGAGTTAGAGGAACTTGTATTGGAAGATCCAAACACCAAATATTGTATAAAACCTCAATGGTAGTTTTTATGGTAAGATAAACATGACGGGGTAAACGAATATGATAGAAGATATAACAAAAGTTACACCATACAGTATGGATATAGAAAATGAAGAATTGGAAAAATTAAAAGGGGTATTTCCTCAATGTTTTAGTGAAGGCAGTTTGGATATAGATAAATTATTGTCCTTATGCGGCAAGTATATAGATAAAGATTTTGAAAAATATAAATTTGAATGGTCAGGTAAATCTGAATGCTACCGTATTGCCGGAAAGCGTTCAACAGGAACACTCAGACCTTGCCCGGAGGAAAGTGTTGATTTTGAAAACACAAAAAATATGTATATTGAGGGCGATAACCTTGAAGTTCTGAAACTTTTGCAGTCGTCTTATTACAACAAAGTCAAGATGATTTATATAGATCCGCCGTATAATACGGGTAATGACTTTGTCTATGAGGATGATTTTAAAGATCCTATGGAAAGATATAAAGAAATTACATCTCAGACCACAAAATCAAATCCTGAGACAATGGGGCGTTTTCATACAAACTGGTTGAACATGATGTATCCGCGTTTGCGTTTAGCGGCAAACCTTTTGCGAGATGACGGTGTGATTTTTATTTCCATTGATGATAATGAAGTAACAAACCTTCGTCGACTCTGTGATGAGGTTTTCGGGGAAGAAAATTTTGTTTCTCAAATGATATGGCAACGTGCATTTGCACCTAAAAACGACTCAAAATATACTTCAAACGACCACGACTATGTTATTGCCTATGCAAAAAACTTAAATAATTTTGTAATTGGTAGGTTGCCAAGAACAGAAGAAGCTAACGCACGGTATAAAAATTATGATAATGATCCAAGAGGGCTTTGGATTTCAGATAATTTAACAGTAAAAACTTACTCCGAAAAATACGATTATCCAATTACTACTCCAAGCGGGAAGGTTATTACTCCTTCCCATGGTTCTTGTTGGAGGGTATCAAAAGAACGATTTGCTGAGTTAGTTGCCGATAATAGAATTTGGTTCGGAGAAACTGGAGAGAATGTTCCTCGTCTTAAACGATTTTTGTCAGAAGTCCAAGATGGTATGGTTGCTTCAAGTTTAATGTTGCATAAAGATGTTGGGCATAGTCAAGAAGGACGTCAGGAACTTAAAAAATTATTTGATGACAAGGGTTATTTTGATGGCCCAAAACCTTTACGGTTATTACATCGTTTATTAACATTAGCAAATGTCCAAAATAACGACCTTATCCTTGACTTTTTCAGCGGTAGTGCAACAACAGCCCATGCGGTGATGCAGTTAAATGCAGAAGATGGCGGTAATCGTCAATTCATAATGGTTCAGTTACCTGAACTATGCGACGAGAAATCCGAAGCCTACAAAGCCGGCTACAAAAATATTTGTGAAATCGGTAAAGAACGTATCCGCCGTGCCGGATCCAAGATTGGCCGAGGCGATACTGGTTTCAAAGTGTTTAAACTTGACACCTCCAACCTTGCAAAATGGGACAGCTCTGTACCGACAAGTGCAGAGGGATTATTCCAGCAACGACTGTCAGAAATTGAAAGTTCAATAAAGTTCGACCGTACAGATTTAGACCTTGTTTATGAAGTTATGCTTAAACTCGGCATTCCTCTAGATTATAAAGTAATCCCAATAGAAATTAACGACAAAAAAGCCTATTCAATCGGTGAGGATTGTCTTGTCCTTGTGTGCCTTGATTACGGCAAGGACGGAATTACACCGGATGATGTTAAAGCTATGTGTGAATATGTACCGGCTCAAATCGTTTCAACAGAAAAAGCATTCAAAGACGATTCAACACTCAAAAACGTTTATTATATTTTGAAAAATAATAATATTGAAATAAAACTTTTGTAAGGGGCATAAATTGAAATTACAATTCAAAAATCAGGAATTTCAAACAGAAGCAGTAAATGCAGTTGCAGATTTATTCACAGGTCAGGAAAAATCAACTACAACATTCTCAGTTGATGACAATTCAGCTCAAATGCGTTTATTGCATAACGACTTTGGCATAGGTAACAGGCTCGAAATTGATAACGATACTTTACTTTCAAATATGCACAATATTCAAAGACATCAAAAATTGCCGTTATCACGTGATTATGACAGCCGCCAGTTTTCTATTGAAATGGAAACAGGAACCGGTAAAACTTATGTTTACACTAAAACAATTCTTGAACTCAATAAGCGTTACGGCTTTTCAAAATTTATTATTGTAGTTCCGTCCGTTGCAATACGTGAGGGTGTTTTTAAATCTTTGCAGGTAACAGAAGAACACTTCAAAACCCTTTATGACGGAGTTCCTTACAGATATTTTATTTATAACTCTGCTAAACTTTCAGATGTCCGCCAGTTTGCAACATCAAGCAATATTGAAATAATGATTATTAACATTGACGCCTTCAAAAAAGCTGAAAATATAATCAATCAGGAGCAGGACAAACTCAACGGCGAAACAGCAATGAGATATATTCAGGACACAAATCCGGTTGTAATTATCGACGAACCGCAATCCGTTGACAATACCCCTAAAGCAAAAGAGGCAATCCAATCATTAAATCCGCTTTGTGTTCTCCGCTACAGTGCAACACACCGCGAAAAAATTAATCAATTATACCGACTTACTCCTGTTGATGCTTATCAAATGGGGCTTGTAAAACAGATTTGCGTTTCCTCATGTTCTGTTGCAAACGATTTTAATAAACCTTACATTCACTTAAAATCAGTATCTAATAATAATGGATTCAGTGCAAAAATAGAAATGGATGTACTCTCAAAATCCGGCAAAGTCGAACGCAAAACCCTGACCATAAAACAAAATGACGATTTATTTCTACTCTCAGGCGAGCGTGAACTATATCGTAATTATGTTGTTGAAAATATAGATTGTTTAAAAGATTATGAATGCGTTGAGTTCGCTAACTCCGAAGTCGTAAAATTAGGTAAAGCCATAGGTGGGGTTGATGAAAACATTATTAAACGTGCTCAAATATATAAAACTATTGAATTTCACCTTGAAAAAGAACTCCATTATTTTGAAAAAGGAATCAAAGTTTTATCACTTTTCTTTATAGATAAAGTTGAAAAATACCGAACAGAAACCGGTGAAAAAGGCATATATGCTCAGATGTTTGAAGAATGCTATAACGAGCTTATGAGCAAAGAAAAATATGCCCCTCTGAAAACTTATTTTAATACAGATGTTGAAAAAGCCCACAACGGTTACTTTTCACAGGATAAAAAAGGTGTATACAAAAATACCAAAGGCGACACTTTAGCTGATGATGATACATACAATACAATTATGCGTGACAAAGAATGGCTCTTATCTTTTGATTGTCCGTTGAGATTTATTTTCTCACACTCCGCCCTAAAAGAAGGTTGGGATAACCCTAACGTGTTTCAGGTTTGTACATTAATTGAACAGAAATCAACATTTACCTGCCGCCAAAAAGTAGGACGTGGCTTAAGGCTTTGTGTAAATCAAAACGGTGAACGGATTGAAGATAGAAATATAAACATCCTGCACGTTATTGCAAATGAAAGTTTTTCAGAATTTGCAGAAAAATTACAAAAAGAAATTGAAGAAGAAACCGGCATGAAGTTTGGTGTATTGCAGCTTAGTGCATTGATTGATTTGACTTATGAAGAAAAAATTGAAATTGAACACCAGATGGATGAAGCGGATGCAATAGATTTATATGGTGCATTAATGGTTGAGGGCATTATAGATAATGACGGCAAGGTAAAAGAGCATGTTGATATTGAAAAACTTGAAATGCCGCAAATTGCCGAGCCATTAAGACAAGAAGTTAAAAAGATAATGAGACAGGCTGCCCCTGTAACTTTTGAAAAACTCAAAGAAGTTAAATGTGTAGAAACCCGGATTGAAGAAAAAACATTTACGCATGAACAAGCAGAAAAAATAATGGAAGAACTCAAAGAAAAGAAAATTATTTCAAAAGAAGGTAAAATAAAAGACACAATGAAAGCACAGCTTAAAGCGGGTAAACTTGATTTAAGCGAACGTTATACAAAAGCCGCACAACGTGCTATTGTGCAAGCATTAGAAAAAGCCGACAACCGCCCTGTAATTCGTGATGCAAATAAAGAAGTTACTGTTAAACTAAAAAAACAGGCAATTTTATCACCCGAATTTAAAGAGTTATGGGATAAAATTAAACAAAAAACGACTTATCGTATTGATATAGATAGCGAAACTCTGATTAAAAATTGTGTAAAAGAATTGCGTGATATGCCTCCAATACCAAAAGCAAAACTTGTCACTCAATCTGCTGAAATAGAAATTGAGAATGCAGGTATTTCCCATACAGAAAAACATACTCAAACAACTGACTTAGAGGCAACATATAATTATTTGCCTGATATTATGCGCCTTATTGCGGCAGAAACTCTTTTAAAACATTCAACAATAAAAAAAATACTTGTTGAAAGTGGCCGAGATCAAGATTTTGTTAATAATCCTCAACTGTTTTATGAAAAAGCTCTTGAGATTATCTTGCGTAATAGTAATGAGCTCGCAATAGACGGCATTAAATATGTTAAACTTGCAGGCGAAGAATATTATGTTCAGGAAATTTTTGATAGTTCAGAATTACTGGCTAATCTTGACCGCAATGCGATTCAGGTAGAACATAGCATTTATGATTATTTGATTTATGACAGCGGGGTTGAAAGCCGGTTTGCAAAATCTCTAGATGAAGATCCTGATGTAAAAATGTTTTTCAAAATTCCGCCAAGATTTAAAATCGAAACTCCAATAGGGAGTTATAATCCTGATTGGGCTGTGTTCTTAGAAAAAGATGGGGAACAAAAACTTTATTTTGTACTTGAAACAAAAGGAACAACAAGCCTGTTTGATTTGAGAAACTCTGAAAAATTAAAAATTCATTGTGGAAAAGAACACTTTGCAGCACTTGAAGACGGCATCCATTTCTCAGAAGAACCTGTTAAGGATTGGAAAGAGTTTAAAGTAAACATATAAAAAAAAAGAGGGTAAAAACCCTCTTAAAGTTTTTAATCTATAACAATATTGCTTAATTCCCAACGAGCAGTGTTCTCTCTATTTATACGCATTTTAAAAGTATATTGATTGTTCGGCATAAGACTTTTTAAAGTCTCTCCACTATCAGATAAAATATTGCCATCTTTATCTAACAAATCAATTACGACTATCATATCATTTAAAGCCTTATTGGTTTTATTTTTTAGTGTTATACACACATAGCTTTGTGTTTCTGTATCACAAGTCTTTACATCTACAATTTCAATTTTTTTCAAAATTGAACGGTTTTGATTAATGAAATTACTCAATCTTTGATCCATATTTGTTTCTTGATTTTCCTCAGATATTTGTTGGGTATTATTTGTTGTTTTTTGATAACAAATCAATCCACAAACTATTACATTTAATAAAATTAATAACACTATAATAACTGTTTTTGCTTTTGCAGTCATAATCCATCCTCCTAGTTTTTCTCTTAATATAAATATTCTGCTAAATTCTTACATTCAATCAAATTATAAATATTATAAATTTTTAATAAAATATTTTTATCTACAAGTTTGTTTATCATAAAAATGGTAACTATTTGTACATATCTGAGTTTAGTCGAATCTGTAAGCCCGAATTTCAAATACAACTTACCTAAATCTGTTAATGATAAAGACAACAGATTTATAGCTTTTTTTCTACCTACTCCTGATATTAACATATAAATATATTCTATTTCTTTTTCTAATAGATTAACTTTTGTAATATCAGGTGCAAAGATATTATTTTCAATTTTAAGGTTGTAAAGCATCATAAGTCTCCTTTATTGATTTTTTTGGAAATTCCATTGGTGTTTTGTACTATTTTTTTTGTTTTAATTTACCATTTTTCAATTTATAAACAATGACTATTGTCGAATAACTGTTTAATGAAGTTTAAAACAATAGGAAAAGTAAAAAAAAGAGAATATTATATTATTATCATGTTAAACGGTAAAAAAATAAGAGTAAGATTAGGTCAAAATATTCGAGGATTACGCTTACAGAAAAATTTGACACAAGAGCAACTAGCGGATGCGATAAATGTACAACCTCAATCTATTGGACAAATTGAAATTGGTAGAACATTTATTTCAAGTGAAAAATTAGCTGATTTGTGTAATTTCTTTCAACTTGACCCTGTGGCATTCTTTAATAATCATATTAATACCTTATCAGAGCAAGACGTTAACTATATACAGGAAATTAAACGATTATTACCTCTTTTAAGTACGCATAAATTAAAAGAAATTTACGAGATTTTACTTGTTGTGAAAAACAATAATTAATAATTACTTAGGAATCATAATACACTCCTTTTTATATTGCTATTCAATATAAACATAAAGATTTTTATATTGCAAGGCGATGTACAGAGAACCAAAACATTTGATTAAAATAAAAAAATGGATATTCAACGGATTAAAAATGAAATAGGACATAGAGTTAGAACTTTTAGAAATCATCATAATTATACACAAGAACAATTTTGTGAAATTATAAGTTTAGAACAATCAAATTTATCTAATATTGAAAATGCTAAAAATCTGCCAGATATAAATACATTATTTTCTATGATGGAAAATGGTCAAATAGAACCCAATTTCTTATTTGGTTTTTTCAATAAAAATTTCGAACAATATAGCCCTATTGATTATGAGATCCTTAATATGTTATTAAATCTCCCTATGGAATCAAAAATACGAATTAAAAATATTATAGAATTAATAAAATAGCATAATATATTGCTAGTAAAAACAAAATACAATGTAAACCGATTAATTATGAAATACTTGATTCGTTGTGACATTCCCTGAAGATTTTTAAAATTACATAATAAATATTATAGAGAATATTAATTTGTTAATAAAGTACAAACAACAAATCTTTATCAGATTTTATCAGGTCAGATATTTACTAACAAGCAATAAAATCTCATCAAGATCTTCATCTGTAAGTTTTAAATATGGTCGAGCCTCTATATGAGTAGATTTATTCTTTCCTGCATCACCTCCAACTTGATGAATAGCCGCATAATCAAGGTTTGAACCAATAATTGCGGACTCGTTGTCATGATAAGTATTAACAGAAGAAGCAAGCTGACCTGAAACTTGCAAAATCATTCCCGGCCACTGTTTTTTCTTAGTACGTTGCTTTATAGTTGAATCTTTTAGGTTTTCCCATTTTAGACGTCCTTCTTCCTTGAAGTTTTCTTCAGTTGAATAAGCGAAAATACCTGCGATGTTTTTCATTAAGGGTCGCAGGTTTTTGCTTTTTTGAGCCAAATCAAGAAGCTTTGACTCAATTTCTTTGTTATCTATTTTTATTTCAATAGGATCAGACATTTTTAAATAATTCTTTAATCGGGTAATTGGCAATCAAAAGTTCTTTATAAATTTTATTTTCACGATTAGAGCCTTCACGATTGTTTATCCCGTTTTGTCTTTCAACTTCAATCTTTTCATCTGTAACAAAAACTTGGTTATTATAAATATAAAAATATGCATATTGTTCAAAAAATATTCTATACCTCCCGATTTGTGGCTTTTCAAAGAAATAATTTAAAAGTATTTTAAGTTGTTGTTCATAGATTAATTTCCTAAATTCTTTATAAAAACCGACAATACAGGCTTGACTCAAGTTTACCAAATGGTATGCCTTTTGCGATGGTATTTTAAGGCAAAATAATTTAATAATTAAATCTATAGTTTCTTGAGAATGATACTGAAACATAAGATGTAAATTTTTGTTTTGTACTTTAATATTATTTTGTGCAGTAGATGATTTTACATAAGAATAGACTCCGACATTTTCTTCAATACAACCTTCTTCTATTAAGTTAATCAGCTTAACTAACTGTCTGAATTGGTTTGTCCTTGTTGCAAGATATTCAATTGCATCTTCCGTAAAATTAAGGTCTGTAAGTTCCCCAATAATTTCTTTAATATCCAAACTGTTAAATTGTTCGAATTTTAGTTTCTTAAAGATCCTGTCTTCAAAGTGCTTGAACCTTGCAATCTTTTTATCCATCACAGCCATCCCGGATAAAACAACAGGGCATCCTGTAGAATCTTGAATATCTCTCAAAATTTCTATGACGTTTTTACTACTGAATAGGTAGTCAGCCTCATCAACTATGATTATTTTGGGATCTCGTTTTAAATGTTTGAGGATAAGTTTAAAATTTTCCTGCATTAAATACAGCGGTCTTTCCCCGAGTTCATCAGCAATAGCTTGTAATAAACCGTTCTGAGTCATTTCATTATTGGCTCTTACATAAATAGCATCGTTTCTTGTAGCCCACCAAATTATAGCTTTGGTCTTTCCAAGCCCATGGTCGCCGTAAACTAATGCAAGTTTTGGAATATTCGGCGGCAGATTTTGGAGTTCATCCATCAAAGCTACAAATCGTTTGACGTTTTTTGTTTTTACAAATTTTGTATTATTCATAATTAATCTCCGTATAAATTGTAATATTCATCACTTCTCATATAATCAGCGAGCCATTTTCTGTCTTCAGGATTTGTTGTTCCATTCGACATTAACCACTCATATTTTTCATAATTTGAATTGAATATTGGTACGTTCATTTGCTGTTCACGAGGTGTTTGCTTTGTGGCTCGCACTAAACGGCATTGCGAGTCTTGCTCAACGCAAGCCTCTCCAGCCTCTGCTCGCCTCCGCAATTTTCGTTCACGCTGAGGTTTTTCAATAATCGGTTGAATATCTATCACATTATCTTCAGGTTCAATTTCCAAAACTTCAGCTTTTTCGGTAGGGAAGTATTTCTGAAATTCTTTTTTAGCTTTCTTAAACTGCCGTTGCTGTCTCTTGTATTGCTGTTTGTATTCTTCCATATCTCTTACAGTTCCGAGAACATTTGCCATCGGATGAACTTTTTGTACCCTGTGAGCCACGCATAAAAACTCGCCTTTCATTGAGTAAACATGAACTTTTGAAAGGTCAAACAGACTGTAGCGGATGTAAACCTTATCCCGAAGTCCAAGAATAACGTCACTCCTGTAATGCATTCCAAGGAATGTTATTCCATGTTTATTTATTGTTCTTGCTTCTGTCTTCATCATTAAATCGTTAAGGATATTTTTCGCTATATCCTGTTTTTGAATACCATTTAACACTTCCTGAATGGTTTTTGAACGGTCGTTAGGACAAGGCTTTGAGTTATGGTAATCAATCCAGCAATCAATATATTTAATAACTTCTTGAACAGTCGGAATGTAATTTTTAGTTAGTTTTTTATGCATTTCTCTGTGGAGTTTTTCACCCCGTTTCATCCACGCCGGCTTATCTTCAATACTTGTTCCGATGTAGCTTGGCATCATTTTTTCAAACTCCTCCTGAAATTCAAGGAAGAATCTTTCAATAACTTTTGCCCTTGCATTGTATGGTTTAGCAAAAACGGAGCGGATGCCTAAATTTGCATATACTCCGTTAAAGCCCTCCTCGTCAAAATCTACATTTTGAAAGTATTTAGATTTAAAAGCACGTCCGTTATCCTGATACACAACCTTTGGAATCATACCTAAATTAATGATTGCATTTCTAAGTGCTGATGCTATGCATTGAGTATTTTCTGTCATCATAATTTCATAACCTACAAGTGCGGTTGACTTCCAATCTAAAAAGCCAACGAGTATTGCCCTCGTTGGCTTGCCTGTGAACGGATTAATAACGTGAAAATTCAGAACGTGTCCGTCAGCGATTAGCACGTCACCGACATTAAGAACTGAAATATCCCGTTCAATATATGCTTCCACTTTATCGTGGTATGCTTTCTCGCCTTCTCTAAATAAAACCCATTTGTCATAATTATTTTTTTTGTAGTGTTCAGCAAATCTTTTAAAACTTAAATCACAAGGTAATGCCTCATATCCTCGTTTTTCAAGAATGCTTTTACTTAAATGTACCGCTTTATTTAAGCTGAATTTATTCGGATGCAGTAAGAATTTTAAAAACACCTGTTTCATTTCATCGTTTAGAATTGAGTTATATTCATTCTGTTTGCTAACTTTATATCCCGGTATTAAACTTCTGTAATCGTTTGCTTCTTCATAAGCCCCTAGCCAACGATGCAAAGTTCCGATTGAAATGCTTCCTAAAAATTTGTAAACTGATGGAAGTAAAAGTCCTGAATTATATAGTTCTAAAAATACAGAATCAGCCTCTTTTTTAGTTTTGTATTGAGTTCTGACTTTCTGTAACTGATTAACAACATCTGCTCTTGCAAGGGCTGTCATTCTTGCTTTTTCTGACATAAATGAAGGTGTTTGAGGTTTATTGTTTACAGGAACTAATGCCGTACATTTCATATCCTCGTCTTCAAGTTTTTCCTGTATTTCAGGTTCTAAACTTGAATAAAGTATTTCATAAGATTTACCGCCGAAAACTGTTACTTCACGAGCTTCATACTTGCCTTTTTGAATTGCCATTCTTAAAGAACGATTGCTCTTTAATCCTTTGGCTTTCGCCACCTTGTTTATATCTATATATTCATTCTTCATCGTACACACACATTAGCTCTGAAGACGTAGAATTGGAACACCACTTCCGAGCTTTGTGTCGATTTAGTATCAATTATTTTTATAGTATAATCAAGCTATCATGAATGACAAATATAATGAACAAAAAACAAATAATAACCAACTAGTTGATATTATTATGAATGACTGTCTTAATAATAGTATTGTAACTAAAGATATATATACAGATATTAAATATAAAAAAAAGAATATTGATTATAAGAATTTAAAAGAATTATATATAGTTTATGAAGTTATAGATTGCGATCCGGTAATAATTAAATGTCCTGTTGAACAATCAACATTACGATCTGTAACAATAAATATAAAAGATAGATATAAAGACCATTCTACAATAACAGAAAGTGGTAGACACGCTTACATTATAAAAAACTTTTATAGTAGAATTACAATAAAAAAAGAGGATTTAAATACCAATTTCGGTTATAAAGCTTCTATATCATATTCTGGAGCGTTAGCATATTTATTGCTTACTTATAAAGAACATATTTTATTAAAATTGAGAGAGGCTAACAATATTGAATTATATGAAAGATATGTAATCGCTTCATCAATAGATTTAGTTTATGGTTTAGAATATATTGCCAAGTATTTAAAAATGGATTATTTATTTAAATTAGAGGACGATACAATAATACCATTCAACGTAGATAATATATTACATTTTAGTAAAGCTTCAGAAAACTTTTCTGATTAAAACTTCAAAACACCTAATCCGACGTTTGTATTGCTTTCGTATCAATTAAAAGAATATTTCCCTCAAAAATTGATGAAAAATTTTCCGACCTTAAAAAAAATTTTCCAACCTTTTTTGAAAACGGACTTGCCAAAAAAAATCAATCTGTCTGTTAAAAATCAAACTAGGTGTAATACACCGCTATTATTGGGTTTTAATGGTAAAATCAAACTGTCTGTTTTTTCCAAAAAAAGTCCGTTTTCGTCCAGTTTGATTTTTCGCAAATCACAAAACTTCCGACGGCTAAAATATAGTAAAATCAAGGGTTTCTACCTTAAAAATCAAACTGTCTGTTATAATCAAACTGGACGTTTAAATACATTCGAAGTGGCTCAAGCTCAATCAGGCACTAAAAAAGAGCCTCTTGATAAGGCTCTTAATTTAAATGGCGGGAACGACGAGGCTCGAACTCGCGACCTCATGCGTGACAGGCATGCGCTCTAACCAAACTGAGCTACGCTCCCTTATTAAACTTTCAGTGCCATTTGACTTGCTTTGTGCTTAAGTCTTTTGACATTTATTATTATAAAATGCTGAATTTTTTTTTGCAAGACTTTTAGCAAATTTTTTTTTCTTCTTGTTTTATTCAAACTATGAATATCCAAGAATATAATAAAACTGCCTTTACTGCTTCAAAAATCCCTCTCCAAGATGCAGATTGGGTTTGTAGAAAAGTTAAAACAGCTTTTCCTGCAATTTCTCCAAATAGGCTTTTTTTTGAAAATCCGGCTCTGATTATCTCGAATCCTAAATTCAACAGCTTTATATCCAAAAAAGGAAATCTCCTTGTGCAAGACAGAAATGACCGTAAATTTTTAAGCTCGCCCTTTAAAATACTTAAAGAAATTATTTACTCTGCCAGTGAACATAAGGTTGCTCATTGTAATGAATTTGCTTCACTTGCGGAAATGATTGCGCGTATTAATGGGGTTAAAAACTGCTATAGATTATTTATGGAAAATTATGATCACACTTTTCTTTTTATTTGTGAAAAACCTATTGAAGAAGGCTTCTGCAAAAAGAATAACTTTATTATAGATCCATGGCTCGGGATTTCAGGACGTGTAGAAGATATTCTTATGAAGTATAAAAATGTATATGGAAGAATTTTTCAGTTTGCTCAAGACGAAAAAATATCATTAAAAATAAAGAAACCGCTCTTCCTAAATGAAGATGAAATCAAGTATTTTAGAGAAAAATATCCAAATCTTGTTTTTAATAGCAGTGACGGACATAAACTGTTAAGTTTCTTTTAAAATTATCATGTAAAAAGCTCCGATTTTGTCGGAGCTTTTTAGTTTTATTTTGTTTAACTGGTTAGTCTACATAGAGAGGAGCAAGTTTTTTTGATTGTTGCGGAATTACTCCTTCTTCTACCGACTGGTAAACTCTGTAATCGATTACAGGGAAACAGTTATCAATGCTTTCGATTTCTCTTAATGCAGCGTCATCAATATTCCCGCTTTCAATCATGTCACAAATTTTTTCAAATCTGTCAACATGCTCTCTGAATCTGTCAGTTGCATAATCTTTAGCCTGCCATGTTGTAATCAGGAACGGCCAGTCAGAACTTTGCAATAATAGATTTTCTCTTGCCATCTGGTTCAATGCTCTATGAAGAAGTTTATCTTCCGGAATTTCAGGATATTTGTCAGCAATAGCATTGATGCGTTTTTCGCAAGCATGAATAATCGGCCACATCCATTCTGTTAAGTGGTTGTTCCAAACATAGAAGTGTCCGCCTTGACCCCAAGAGCTTTCAGGAATCTGAATTGCTTCTTTAGGCGGATATGCATGGATATATTCTCCTGCAGTCATTCTTTCAACTTCAGGAAGGTAAGTCGCGAATTTTTTAACAACCTGCTTGATAAATTCAACGCCTTCAAACCACCAGTGCCCGAAAAGTTCTGTATCGAATGATACCATTACCAAGCCTTCTTTACCGTTGTGAGCCATTTTGTAATCATTAAGCAAGTGGTAAATTAAAGTTGTGTAATGATCAGAATTTTCGTTAACTTTATTCAGAGCTAATACTGGATCATAAAGCATTTTGTCACCCAAATCTGTTTTAGGTGAAGTTATTCTCCAATAATGCATGCCGGAATTAGCGTCTTTTCTGTGAAATTCGCGGAAGCATCCATCGCCAGGGTATCCGTCAGCCGCTGACCAAACTTGGTAACCTGCTCTGTCATTTCTTCCCATAACTGCCACTTGAGCATCCGGAAGCCAGTATGCTGAATATGTATCATATCCGGTTGCTTCACGTTCAGGAAGCGGAATGTATTCAATGTTTCCGTAAACCCCGATTACACGTCTGTTTCCGATTGAATTACCACCTTCTATTACATGAGATTCGGTGAAAAAGTATTCAATGTCGTTGTTCTGCAAAGTTACTTCAATTGCAGGACGCCAATGTTTTTGGCCGTCTTTGCCTACATATTCGTAACCTTGTCTGTAGGCACATTCAGGAAGCCAGCAGCCGGAAGCTTTTTTGCCAAAAAGTCTTTTTGTTGTATCAGAACCGATTTTGAACTGTGCATTCAGATTGCTGTCAGTTGCCAAAAGCGGTGAAAATCCGTGTGTTGCACCTGAAGTTGTAATTTCAATGCAACCCAAGTCCTGATATTTTTTAAATTGGCCTATTAAGTCCATTCCGTATTTATTAATAAAAGAATCTTTAATATGATTAAACCAGTCATAGTAATATTTCGCCAAATATTTTAAATGCTGAGAGTGAGCGACTTTAGGATCAGGATATCTTTCCAGATCTTTAGAAACTTTTTCAATTCTTGAATCGAGATATTTAACAAAGCCATGCTTGAGATGCTCATCATCAAGCTGTTCGGCTAATATAGGTGTAATCCCGACAGTAAGCTTAGCTTTGATGCCTTCATCATAAAGCTCTGAAATAGCATTAAGTAAAGGAACGTAAGTTTCTGCCATACATTCATAAAGGTTTTCTTCCCCGAAAGGCCACATTCCGGCTTTTCTATAGTAAGGAAGGTGGCTGTGTAACATAAATACGAATTGTCCTACTGACATCTTTGCCTCCATTATCTTCTTATTAAGCGAATTATTATATAACTATAATTCGACTTCATTATATTTATATATACCACAAACGGGTAAAAAATATAATCCTTAAGAGCTAATTCTTGTGAATAATGTTACAAATTTTAATGATTATTTATATATACATTGTATACAATCCTCAGGAGCTAGAAATTTCAGATTTGCTTTTTGCGATTATAGTTAATCCTTAAAATCTTTTAATAAAAGGATTGCAAAAAAAATATATTTATATGAAAATAAAATTACTCACATCCTCAAATGTGTCCGTCGTCATTAAACGGACGTAAGAGTAAAGAAAGGCAAAATTAAAATGGCAAATATTAAATCTTCTAAAAAAAGAGTTCTAATTGCTGAAAGAAACAGGCTTAGAAATGTTGCAGTTAAATCTTCTATCAAAACAGCGGTAAAAAAAGTTCTTGAATTGAGCACTGCTGATGACAAAGAAGCTTTAAATGCAGCTTTATCAAAAGTTTACCAGCTTTGTGACAAAGCTGTTTCAAAAGGTGTTTTACACAAAAATACAGCAGCTAGAAAAAAATCAAGATTAACTAAGGCTATCAATAAACTTCAGTCTAAATAGTTAATTCTTTGGTAAAATTGCCTAATGCCTCTGTTTTAACAGAGGCATTTTAACTTTTATGAATATTTTTTGTAAATATATGGTAATTTTTCTTAAAATAAGTTAAAATTATAATATGGTAGAGATAGCAATTCTGTTATTCCTGATAGTCTTAATGGTTTCGTGGTTTATTTATATCTTTTGCAAAAGGGTTATATATAAACTTAATAAGCGTGTTTTGCCTAGAAATCTTGCTATTGTAAAAAACGGACCTTATATGGCAAAATTTGAAGAGCTTAAGGTAGATGATATTCGCCAAAAATTGATTTTGCCAATGTTTATGATATTGGGATACAATACATATGATATGCGTGAATTTCAGAGTTTTATAGGACGTGCTGATTTTCTGCCGGATTATGTCGTCAAAAAGTGGGATCACAGCAAGCTTGCTAAAAATGCGCTTGCTATAAAGTATATTCCGTTCAAAGAAGATGCAGTTGATTATTCAAATAATATTTATGATGAAAAATACGGGCCAAAACTTTCTGTCTTGATGGATAAGCTCTACTTTAAGTCAGATTATTACGTTTTGACAAACGGATGCATATATTTGTTTTTCAATAAAAATACAAATCCTGAAAGCCGGAAGTTTGAGTTTGCATTTAATATCAAAAGTTACTCAAAGCGTGATACTGCAAGGCTTGCATATTATACAAAGCAGTATTTATTTTTAGAGCTTTCAGATGTTTACCGCGCTTAGTTAAAATTATGTAAAGATACTGGCAATATATTATTTTATAAGTATAATTATCTTATTAGAAGTAGTATTTTAATAGGAAAAATTATGCAGCAGCAAATAACAAGACCTGAAAGAAAACAGATTAAAAATATAGATTTCAATTGTGATTTGGCGCAAAGTTTCGGTGTTTATAAAAATAGTTCGGAATTTGAGCTTTTAGATTATGTAAGTTCCGTGAATATTTCTTGCGGCTTTCATGCCGGCGACCCTTTAACAATTAAAAACGCTCTTATTGCAGCTAAAGAAAAAAATATTGTAGTTGGTGCACATATTGGATTTGATGATATTCAGGGGTTTGGATACCGCGCAATGGATTTGGATGAAGATGAAATAGAAGCTCTTGTATTATATCAGGTTGGCGCAATTATGTCTTTTGCAAAAAGCTTTAATATGGAAATCGAACATGTTCGTCCACACGGTGCAATGTATAAAATGGCAGCTGAAGATTTTACCTTTGCCTGCACAATCGCCAAAGCTGTAAAAAAATGTTCTCAATGGCTTGTCTATTATGGTGCATCAGGAGATGTTACGGAAAAGGCCGGCGCATATGTCAATCTTCCGATAGCTCAGGAAATAATGCCTGAAAAAACGTATAATGTTGACGGAACAATTGATTTCTCCGTCAAGGATAATCAAAGTGCTTTTGATTATGTTAATCGTCTGAAAACACTTTTGAACTTTTCGCAGGTTCAAAACCGCGATGGCGGAAGAACTTTTGTAAACGCTGATACAATTCACTTCTCAAGCAAAATTCCGAATATTATAGAAATTGCTAAAGAGGCGAAAAATCTGATTATACCGGTTCCGGTAAATTATAAAAATGTTTACGACTCGGGCTGGGTAGAATAATTAAAGCAGGGAAATGGTGATGAAAAATTTTACAAATAATATGAGAATGCCTAAAGATGCAGCCTGGCTTATTCCCGGCTTGCAGGTTAAACGTTGGTTTGCAATGATATTTTTGGGCACATTGTTTATGACAATCGGTTTTTTGATACTGTGTGATATAAAACCTGTTTTTTATACAATGCAGTTTATCAGAAAAGTTGCAATGAATGTTTCAACCGAATGGACAGCATTTGCTATTATAATGTTTGGAGCCGGGATATTTTTCAAAGGATGGCAGAAAACCAATCTTTCAATGCTGGGCATTAAAGATGACACATCTGTTCTTGAAGCGCTTTACAGACGCCGTAAGCTTAACCGCGGTCCGAAAATTGTTGCTGTTGGCGGCGGTACAGGGCTTTCAATGTTATTGCGCGGAATTAAAAACATCACAAATAATATAACAGCAGTCGTAACTGTCGGCGATGATGGCGGCAGCTCAGGCAGACTTCGTGAAGATATGGGTATTTTACCGCCGGGCGATATCAGAAACTGTATTGCGGCACTTGCGGATGACGAAAATCTTATAACAAAACTTTTTCAATACCGTTTTAAATCCGGAGAAGGGCTTGAGGGGCATAGTTTTGGAAATCTTTTCCTAACCGCACTTTGTGCGATTACAGGCGATATGGTAAGAGCCGTAAAAGAATCATCAAATGTACTTTCAATCCGTGGTCGAGTTCTTCCTTCAACTTTGGACGATATGAAACTTGTTGCGGAAATGGAAGACGGACGTATTATTCATGGTGAGTCTAACATTCCGGAAGCTCACGGTAAAATTAAAAGACTGTTTACTGACCCTGTTCACTGCCGAGCGCTGGAAGATGTAATTGCAGCTATTAAAGATGCAGATTTGATTATTCTGGGTCCTGGAAGCCTTTATACAAGCGTTATTCCAAACCTTTTGATAACTGAAATTGCTCAGGAAATCGCGCATTCTCCTGCTAAAAAGATTTATGTCTGCAATATTATGACGCAGCCAGGTGAAACCGATAACTATTCAGCTTCAGACCATGTAAGAGCGCTTATGAGCCATGCAAACAGCAAAAATATTATTGATGCGGTTCTTGTCAATGATTATATCCCGTCCAACCTTGCTAAAAAGTATGAAATGGCCGGCTCTTATCCAGTAAGACTTGATGTAGAAAATTTGAAAAAACTCGGCGTTAAAATGTTTCCGAAAAAACTTATCGAAGACAGCCGCGAAGGTCTGGTGAGACATAGTTCAAACCGCGTTGCACGGGCAATTTATTACTGGTTCAGAAAAGAGCATAAATTGGATAAAGTCAGCAAAACTTCTCATAAAAATATTCAAAAAGAATGCGCGGTATAATGGTTATTAAAAAAGTTACAGTCAATACTATAAAAAAGATAAAAAATTCCGGAGAGAAATTTTCGGTTTTGACTGCATACGACTTTTCGACAGCCAAATATATTGACGAAGCCGGGATTGATGTAATTTTGATAGGTGATAGTTTGGCAATGACAGCACTTGGGTATGAAACAACTCATTCGGTTGGCGTTGATGAGATGAAAATTTTCACACGCGCTGTTGCAAAAGGAGTTCAAAGAGCACTTGTTGTAACAGATATGCCATTTTTAAGCTATCAAACTGATATTTCATCAGCTATCCAAAACTGCGGCGAAATGATTAAACTTGGCGCTAATGCCTTGAAAATCGAAGGTTATAGCGAATATACTGTTAATTTGGTTAAAAGGCTTGTTGAAACAGGAATTCCGGTAATGGCGCACTTGGGATTTACACCGCAATTTTTGAATACACTTGGCGGCTATAAAATTCAAGGGAAAACAAGAGAAGCCACAGATGAAATTTTGCGCCAGGCAAAAGATTTGGAGCTAGCAGGAGCCTTTTCGTTAGTGCTGGAAATGGTGCCGCAAGACTCTGCAAAATATATAACTGAAAATCTTTCAATTCCTACAATTTCCTGTGGCGCGGGAAAGTATTGCGATGCACAGGTTCTGGTCTGCGATGATGTGTTTGGAAAATATTCGGAATTTACGCCAAAATTTGCAAGAAAATACGGAGATATGAGAGCTTTTATTATAGATTGTGCAAAAAGATTTGACGAGGATGTGAAAACCGGAAGTTTCCCTTCCGAAAATGAAGTCTTTTAATAAAGAAGGGTGCGTTTATTATGATTAATAATGACTTATTTATGACGATAGTTGTAATGTTTGTTTTATCAATATTATGTTTACTTGTATTGGTCGGAGTTGCGGTTTGGTCAGGAGTAGAATTCTATAAATCAAAAACATTTAAATTCTTACCAATAAAAATTTCGCTTATCGTAATTTCTCTTTTGGTAATCTATTTAGGCATACCTTTTTGGTTTTTGGGAGCAGCATATAATAATTATGACAGCGAAAAAGCCGAACATTTTTATGATTTAGCAATTAAGACTGCACTAATGCCTTCCGTAAAAGCACTAATGTATAATGAAAAAGGTGCTTACTATGCAATTTCTTTTAGAGGAACGGAGGCAATAGCAGCATATGAAAAGTCTTATGAAATAAAAAAAGATGAAGCTCCGCTTCACCAATTATGTTTGCTTTATACAGTCAAAGGTGATTATGACAAGGCTGTTGGAACATGTGTTCAAACCTCTCACAATCAGATGGCTGCAATAAACAGCATATTGAACAAAAACTATCCTTTGGCGCTAAATGTTATTAATATTGAATTTAAGAATGAACAGCCAACCTGCTGGGATTATGCGGTAAGAGGGTACATTTATAGGGCACTTGGTCGCAAAGAAAGGTTTGAGTCTGATTTTGAGACGGCATTTAATCTTTGCCCTAATAATGTCAAGTTAAATGAGATTTACGAAAATAGCAGATATTATGAAGAATACTACATAGATTTAAGAAAAAAATTCCATTTTTAAATCTTGTGATATAATTTCAATAAAAGAGGTGAGAGTAATGTTGCTTCATAAAATAGCGGAAGTAAGAGAGAAAGTAAAACAGTGGAAAAAAGAAGGCTTAACAGTAGGTCTTGTTCCAACAATGGGAGCACTTCACAAAGGTCATTTAAGCCTTATTGAAAAAAGCGTAGAAAAATGTGATAAAACAGTAATTTCTGTTTTTGTTAATCCAATCCAGTTCTGTCCTGGTGAAGATTATGAAAAATACCCTCGAACTTTAGAGGCAGACTTAAAATTAGCAGAGAAAGCAGGTGTTGATATAGTTTTCGCCCCGTCAGCAGAAGAAATGTATGGTCAGGGGCATATAATGTCAAACGATTTTTTAACTTATGTAATTCCTCCGTTTTTCTATGTTAATAAACTCTGCGGGAAATCAAGAACAGGCCATTTTGACGGTGTTTGCACGGTAGTTAATAAACTATTCAATATAGTTCAGCCTGATTTTGCGTTTTTTGGAGAAAAAGACCGCCAGCAGTTAATCATTATTAAGAAAATGGTGAAGGATTTAAGTATTCCTGTTGAAATTATTCCATGCCCCATTATTCGTGAAGATGACGGCCTGGCAATGAGTTCAAGGAATAAATATCTCAACCCGCAAGAGAGAAAAGATGCGCTTGTTCTTAAAGATATTTTATTTAATATAAAATCATGCTATAATTCTGGTATTAAAGATACAGAGGCTCTCTCAGAAACCGCATATAAGTTTTTGACAGATGCTCACAATCTTGAATATCTGGAGTTCCGAGATAAAAATGATTTGGAATTAAAGAAAACCGCTGACAAAGATACAATAGTTTTTATAGCTGTAAAAATTGGCAGTGTCCGGTTAATTGACAATATTTCATTGGAAGGTTAATGAAAATAAGAGGAAAGTATGCTTGCATTATTTAATTTTTTTAAAAAGTTTTTAAGACTATTCGTTGATTTTGCAATGGTAATTCAAATTGTCGTAGCAATAGTCCTTTTTACATTTATAATGTATTGGTTCTTTGATTTGATAAATTTCCAAATTCTTGCATTTCTGACTCCTGTTGCAAATAATATTACAGTCTTTATGCATTCATACTTTGAAGAATCGTTGAACAAAGGTGTAAACGAAACTGACGGTTCATTATTCCTTTTTGTAATGTTTCTTTTTGTTGTTATCGGTGCGCTTTCACAATTGAAAATTTATACTGTTTCAGCAGAAAATCGTGTCAGCAGAAAGATTGACAAAATCAAATCAAAAAATGAAGATGAATTTAATGCCCAACTCAGAGCTGAAGCGGATCAGGCAATTTTGGCTTACCGAAATGTTGTTTTAATTGTAAAACTTTCAGCTTATAAACGCACAGTAGATGACATGAGAACAGATGAAGAAAAAGAGAAAGAACATAAAGAAATGGTTGACCGGCTTGTTTGTGAATTTTATAGCAGAGTGAAAGAAGCACCATGCTGTAAATTTGCAAAAAGCGGCGACCAGCTTGTTGTAACCTTGAAGGGATTTACTCATGTAAATAAACTTCTCTATTACACGGAAAAAGCTCTTGAAGATTTGCGAGCCGAAATGCGTAAAGAAAACTGGATTATGAAATTTTACGCGGCAATTGACGCTTTTGACGATAAAGTTTTACTAAAGGATGTGTATTATGATTTGCAAATTCTTTTGAAATTAAATCTTTATAATGAAATAATCTGCTATGGTAATTTCTGTAATCGTTATTACATGGAGCCGAAAAATATGTTTGAAGCTTATTTGAAAGGTGTTTACGATACCACAGAACCCGAAAACGTCTGGACTTTGGTTAAAAAATATTAAGTGCATGCTTGATTTTTAAAATATTTTAATATAAACTTGGATTATAAACCGCAGACAATTAGCAGCTTAAGCTTTAAATGTTTATAAAAACAGCTAATCGAGGTTACACTGGCGAATTATTTATATTTCAAAAATGTGTGATTTTGCGGTTTGGATGCGCAAAATCTTTTTTGTATGAAAAAGTTTTGAGCCTCAAATATCAGGTCGATACAATATAAGGAGCTAAAAATGGCAACAAAACAATTTAAATCTGAAAAAATAGATGCTCTGAAATCAAAATTGGAAAAAGCTAAAGTTGCAGTTGTAACTGAATACAAAGGCTACTCTGTAGAAGAAATTACCAAGTTAAGACGCGCACTTCAAAAAGAAGGCGGCGACTACATGGTTACAAAAAATACTTTGGCTAAAATTGCCGTAAAAGGTACTGATTTTGAAATTCTTAATGATACATTAAAAGGACCTGTAGCCTTGGCTTTCGGATACGAAGACCAGGTAAGTCCTGCCAAAATTGTTGCAAAATTCATCAAAGAAAGCAAAAAAGGTGTAATTTTAGGTGCAGCACTTGACGGTAATTTGTTATCAGCACAAGAAACAGAAGCACTTGCAAAACTTCCTTCAAAAGAAGAACTTATCGCCAAAATGCTTGGTTCTATCAATTCACCGGCATCAGGCATTGCACTTTCTGTCAACGCAGTTATGGCATCTCTTACAAGAGCTATTGCCGCTGTCAGAGATCAGAAAGCAGCTTAGTGGATTTGGACAAATGTGCAGCGTAAGCTGAACAAAGCTAAAATCTAAACCAACAAGAAAAAGTACACAATTAAATTACAAGGAGAAAAATAATGTCTAACGTAGAATCAATTTTAGAATCAATTGAAAAATTAACTTTATTAGAAGCAGCAGAATTAGTAAAAGCTATGGAAGAAAAATTCGGCGTATCAGCAGCAGCTCCGGTTGCAGTAGCAGCAGCTCCTGCAGCAGCAGGTGAAGCAGCTGGCGAAGCTGAAGCATCTGAAGTTTCAGTTATTCTTGCAGCAGCAGGCGCTAACAAAATCGCTGTATTAAAAGAAGTTCGTGCAATCACTGGCTTGGGCTTGAAAGAAGCTAAAGACTTGGTTGACGGTGCTCCGAAACCTGTTAAAGAAGGCATCAAAAAAGAAGATGCTGAAGCTAT
>QAMI01000030.1 GCA_003150395.1 Candidatus Gastranaerophilales bacterium
AAAAAAATTATGGCATTCACAATGGCCGAAACTTTAATAACACTCGGAATAATAGGAATTATTGCAGCTATGACCTTACCATCGCTTGTTGCCAAATATCAGAGTAAGGTTCTTTCAACACAATTAAAAAAACTATACTCAGTAACGTATCAAGCAATGTTGAGAGCGGTCCCTGACGGTGATTTTAGGTATCTTTCATTAATCAAAGACGGCGGTGGCACAACAAGTGCTAAGTATTTCTTTGACAATTATCTTAAATCTCAATTTAAAGTTCAAAGCTTCTGTGAAGAAAAAGCCGGCTGCTGGCCGCAAACATATACAAAAAAGAAAACAAAATACGGTAATCTGAAAGGTATCGGCTCAGGAGTTATTAGTTTCACAACAATAGATGGATATGCTTTTACAATAGATACATGGTGGTTTAATGATGCGGACACAGTTGCCAAAACTTTTGGCGTTGATGTAACAAATAATGCAGCAATAGTTGTTATTACAGTTGATGTAAACGGTTTCGAAAATCCTAATACTTTAGGAAAAGATGTATATATTTATGTTATGACAGAAAAAGGCTTACTTCCGGCAGGCAATGACCGCTCAGATGCTGAAGTCAATGAAGAATGTAATGAAACAGGACGTTACTGTTTTTCAAAAATAATGAGAAACAATTGGGATATAGAACCTAACGACATTCGCTAATTATCTGCCGATTTCGGTTGCACGCGACGCCATTGATTTAGTTATATTTACAAGCGCAAGGTTAGCTTCATAAGCTCTTTGCGCCATTATTGCATCTGCCATTTCAACCATCGGATTAACGTTTGAAGCTCTGATATAACCGTTTTCATCAGCATCCGGATGTCCGGGTTTATAAATCTTTTCACCCAAAGTCGGGTCTTCAATACATCCGTTAAAAACCACTCCTCCTTGCAAAAGAGGCAGAGTTCCAACGCCGAAAACATCTTCTTTCATTTCGTTAAGAACGCCATGGAAGGAAATTTCTTCAGTTGCATTCAAAACAGGAATACGTCTTACATAATTCGGCGTATCTACGTTTGCCATGTTTCTTGAATGCACGTCAAGCCGCAATCCGTGTGAACGAAGTGCTCTTTGACCTATATCCATTGAACCCATAAGACTCATAATTTATGCTCCTGTTCTTTGTTTAAAGCTGCGGGTGAAACCCGCCGCAATATTATTTACCTACATTTATCACAGTTTTCATTTCAGTGATTATATTTGACATACGTCTGGTTGCCATTGTATAAAGAAGTGCGTTCTGTTGAAGTTCCATCAATTCTTTATCCGGCCTGATTTCTTCATAAGTTCTTTGCGAAATTACTGCAGAAGCCCCCAGTTTTTCTGATAATTTCGTTTCAAGAGGACTGTTCATCGACCCTAAGTATTCAGAGAAATCAACATCACGTCTTACATAACCCGGCGTATCCATGTTTGCAAGATTGGAACCTAATGCGACCTGCCTTTGTGTAATCAGGTCCATCATAAGTCCTACTTTTCCCATATGATCTAGAGGTGTAAACATTTTTATCCTTTCATTTTTTAGATTTTCGGCTCCGGTTCACATCAGCGCAGCCAGGATTAAAACCCATTATTCACGAATATTAATTGATTTGTTGTACATGTCATCAACAACTTTCATTAACCTTGTGCTTGCAAGCATTGAAGCATTAAGACGAAGCATTATGTTAACGTTATCGTATATATTTACGTTAGAATTTTCAATATTATTTTGTGCAATATATTCATGATTTTTTATTAAGCGCGGCTCGCCGGATTCTTCAGTTGCCACAAGCTTATTCAAACCGCCTTGTTCAAGCCCTTCCGGGTTGTCAAACTGAACAACAGGAATATTTCCGATTTTTTTACCCGGAGAATCAACTGCATCATGCGCAATTACGTCACCGTTGGGTTTAATTATAAATTTGTAGCAGTTTGTCGGAATTTTTATACCTTCACCGACAATCCAGTCATCGTTTGTTACTAAATATCCGTCTTTGCCCTGTTTAAAAGCGCCGTCGCGTGTATATTGAACTTCGCCCTGCGGTGAAACAACGGGTATAAATCCCGGTCCTGTCAGCGCAACATCGTAAGGATTGCTCGTTATTTGAATAGAACCGTTCTTGTGGTCTGTACGTATTGCACCGGTCAAATAACCGTCTTCATCAAGCATTTGTTCAAAACGAACAGACTTGTAGCCATGGGTATTAAAGTTTGCAAGGTCATTTGCAACATAACCAAGTCTGTCCCACTGGTTTGTAACATTATTAACGCTTTTTCTGATAATTGCCTGCAAGTTTTGCATAGTTTTAAATCCTTATGTTATGAAGTGCTGCCAAGTTGTGAAATGACTTTTTGAAGATTTTGGTTTTGTATCATAAAGAGCTGTCTGTTAGCTTCAAAGTTTCTGATAACCGGCATCATTCCAATAAATTCGTTTTGAAGAGAAACATTCGAATACTCGTTATAACCCTGCTTAACCTGCGGGTCCATTACAACAATGCCGTTTGCATCAACAACGCCGATACATCCTGCAATTTCCATTTCTGCGGTTTCTTTATTCAGAACCTTTACAAGTCCGCTGTCATCAACTTTTATATCTTCAATTTTCTCGGGAATAAGCGGAAGTTTTATGGGCATGCCGGAGTTTGAAAGAACACGCCTGTCTTCAAGCGTAAGCAGATTTCCGTCTTTATCAATTTTGAAACGTCCGTCACGCGTAAGCTTTATACCGTCGTCACCTTCTGTCTGAAAATAGCCTTCTTTTGCAATCGCAAAGTCCAGAGGATTTGAAGACATAGAAATTCTACCGACTTTTGTGTCTGTTGTTTTTGAAATTCCGTTTGTACCTAAAAATTCCGTGAAAGATGAAACAACGGCTTCCTGACGTTGATACCCGATTTTATCAAAACCATTAACGTTTTCATTTGCAATGGACATCAATTCAGTCTGAACCTGCATCGCTCTGATTGACAGGTCAATTCCGCGTTCCATATAACGAATTCCGCCATTGATTCTCATAACTTTTCCTCTTTTCACTTTTTTATGATTATACGGCTGTATTTACAGTTTGACGTAGTTTCATAAAAAAAAATCATCTGTTTGGATGGGTTTTTTAGAGTTTTTAATGTTTTTTTGTAAAAAGTCAATGTAAGAGTGAAAAGTGAGAGGTGAAAAGTCTTTTTCGTTTGTGAAACGTTGCTCATTTTTATTAAGTAATTATTCTTACAGCAATTCTACTTTTTGGGAATGCCTGAACAGACGCTGGCCGTTATAATAAAATTAAAATAAGGAGTTAATATATGTTACTATTTTTACGTTGGATAGGTTTTGCGCTAATCATAATGTTTATCGCCTGGGTTGTGCCGGGAATTAACGTTGCCGGATTTTTAAATGCTTTAATTGTTGCGATAATTATGGCTTTTATAAATGTATTTATCAAACCTGCTCTTATATTGGTAACTTTGCCTATAAATATTGTAACACTTGGACTTTTCACACTTGTTATTAACGCGTTGTTGTTTATGTTTGCCGGTTTCATTGCTCCGGGTTTTGAAGTTGATGGATTTTTCAGTGCATTTATAGGGGCATTATTGCTGTCAATTTTGAGCGTAGGGCTTAACAGCATAGGACCGGACAATTAAAAATATTAGGGAGCCGCAACGGCTCCTTTTTTACGTAATATTACTTAAAATAATCTTGAAGTTTCAATGTATCAGAGAATATAATAATTAAGCAGGAGAAAAATAATTTTAAACAGATTATTACCGTAGCTGGTGGCAGAAAGGATTAAAATGGTATTAGAATTAGCTTCCGAACAGCTTGAAAGAACAATCAACCCGACGCATGATATAAAACTTTTTGCAGGACGTTCAAATACTAAATTAGCACAGGAAATTGCTGATTATCTCGGAACATCAATCGGGCCGATGATTGTTAAGAATTTTGCTGACGGTGAAATATACGTTCAAGTAAAAGAAAGCGTCAGGGGTGACGATGTTTTTATCATTCAGCCGCTTTGCAATCCGGTTAATGAAAATTTAATGGAATTATTGATTATAATTGACGCTTTCAAACGTGCAAGCGCTAAATCTATTACAGCAGTGATTCCTTATTATGGTTATGCAAGACAGGACAGAAAAACTTCCGGACGTGAAGCTATCACTGCAAAATTAGTTGCTGATTTGCTTACAACTGCAGGCGCGGACAGAGTTCTTGCAATGGATTTGCATACCGGCCAAATTCAAGGCTTTTTTAACATTCTCGTCGACCACATTTTCGCAACTCCGATTTTAGTAAACTATATTAAAAGTTTAAACATGAATCCTGATGATATGGTTGCTGTCAGTCCTGATACCGGCGGAGTTCAAAGAACAAGACATTTTGCAAAAGCAATCGGCTGTCCGCTTGCAATAATCGACAAACGCCGCGACAAACACAATGAAGCAATTGCATCACATGTAATCGGTGATGTCAAAGACAAAATCTGTATTATGTTCGACGATATTATTGACACGGCAGGAACAATTTGCGAAGCATCAAAACTTCTTAAAAGAGAAGGCGCAAAAGATGTTTATGTATGCGCAGCACATCCGGTTTTCTCTGGTCCGGCAATCGAAAGGCTTGCTAACGCGCCTATTAAGGAATGCATTGTAACAAATACAATCCCGCTTGATATGGAAAAAATGCCTCCAAATATCAAACAGCTTTCAGTTGCTCCTCTTTTGGGTCAGGCAATTTCAAGAATCCATGACGGTGAAAGCGTAAGTTCGCTTTTTGGTTTTGAAAAAGATATTCAAGTAAGTTAGAAACAAATAAAAAGGAAGATGAAAAAGTATGCCGCTTATAAAGCGGCATTTTTTTACTTTTTCTCAACTTATTTACTTATTTATTAAACCTTCTTCTTTTGACGGAGACATTTTATCTGCAAGCAGCCCTAGCACTCCTAACGCCGCAAGAGCAAGGCCTATAAAGGAAACAACTTTTAAAGTCGAAATACTTTTTATATTTTTTTCTTTAACTTGTGCCCATTGTTTTTGAAAGAATAGTTCATCTGCATTCTTATAAAAAATCTTTTCTATTAATTCATCAGCTTTATCATTAAAGTTTTGTTTAATAACTGTCTTCAAATCTCCTACGGATTTTTCATAAGCTTGAACCGGTGAATAATTTTCTCTTAAAGCTTCACCAAAACAACCTAAAGGTGCGTCTGTTCCAAAAAGAATACGATCTGTTGCATTACGTTTTTGAAGTTCTTTTATAAGTGTGACAACGCTGGGTTGTTCACTGCTGCTTAACCCGTTTGCACCCCAATCAACCCAAGACAAATCAACATAAAGCTTTGCATCGTTGTTGTCTATTGATTTTAACAGAACTTCAATGGCGTTTTGGTGCGATTTTGCATCCCCAGCTCCCATATGAGCCATTACAACCGGAACATCCGGATAAACTTTAGCAGCTCTGTAAATTGCCTCAGGTGAAGATATATTGTCCGCCACATTGCCGGTTTCATCTATGGAAACATCTGAATGAAAAACACAGGGAAGGTTATTTTTTTTTGCTACATACATATAAGCCCTATAAACATCACTGTCGGCTGGTGTTTTAAAGTTTCTCGGATGAAATTTAAGCCCAACAAATTTACCGGGATTTTCACTGATGAGCCTATTAATATTTGTTGCATTGCCATTTGTTTTAGATGGCTGACAGGCAGCAAGGGCAAAAAACTTACGGTTTTTCTCGCAGAAATCCAGCATTGCTTTATTTCCTGTCATTTCGTCTTTAAGCACGTCTTCTACAAAACAATCCAGATTTGATATTATAGCTTTTTCAACCGAATCCTTCTGCTTCACTCCCTGAACGGAAACCTCAAGCGGAGATTTTACAAATCTATCCATAAAATCATTATCAAAATTTAGGAGTTCTTTTGATTCTTGGGTTCTTTTCCAATGACCTGAATGCATATGCGAATCTATTATCGCACTGCCAAATGACACTCCCTCCACACTGTGAATCCTCATACAAATATATCTCCTATATTAACATCATTATCAGCTCTGCGCTTGATAACATATTCTCCCAATCTTGAGTAGCCGACTTCATATGCGGCTCTTTGACAAATCTTTGCGTTATCTTCTTCACCGCGTTTACGTGCTACTTCTGCCAACCTGTGGAATAATCTTTGAATTTCATTTATATATTTATCTTTATCAGACTCAGAAAAGCTTAATCTGTAATTTTTACATACATTGTTTAAGTAAAAATTATAAAGTCCGTTAGCTTCATCATAATTGCCAAGCTCAAACTTGAGATTTGCCAAATCTTTATATGCTTTCATATGCATTGAATTATTTGGGCTAAAACCATCCATATCAATATATTCTACTGCCTTTGAAAGGTATTTTACGGCATCATTAAGATTTCCGATATTTCTTTGGTCTGAAGCATTAGAAAGTAAATTTAATATGGCACTATTTAAACTCAAATTGTTGTATGCTTTTAAGTTATCTTTTATACGACGTTTATCAATATCCCGCTTGATTGCAGATAGTATTGAATAAGAGCTTCCCCACATTGCCTTAACACTTGGTCTGCCGCTGTTTTCACAATCACCTTTCGGATAAATTATTTTGTAATCTCCGTTACGTCTGAAAAAGTTTTGTAATTTATAATCTACAAAATCGCCCTTTGCAAATATTTTCTTTTCCCGCAATTCGTTTTCATCGAACAGCTTCCAGACAGGATAAAGTTTTCCTGAAAAAGACTCATCAATTCTATTTTCATGCATTGCCTGTTTAAACCTGTA
>QAMI01000006.1:0-29492 GCA_003150395.1 Candidatus Gastranaerophilales bacterium
CCCCCCCCCCCCGAAAAACATTGTCAAATCAGCGATTACGTCCTTTATTGGAAATACAAAATCCTACAAAACTTTGTTACGGGAAAAACAAAAAATCGTTACTTCCGCAAAAAACATCTATACAAAGACAAAATCAAAGCGAAAAGATAATTTATCTTTTTCCATATATTCTCCGCGTTCAAAACTTAAGTTCAGCTTAGAAAAAATAGCTTAAGAGGTAGAGTGAATATAAGGAGAAAAATTATGGAAAAAATTAAAATTTTTATAACATACAAAGACAAACATCGAATTATAAAAACTAATATCATTAATCCTATACAAACAGGCCGAGCCATCGCCGATGAAGTTTTTCAAGACATGATCGGCGATGACACCGGAGATAATATTTCTGAAAAAAATCCAAGATATAATGAACTTTCCGGACAATATTGGGTTTGGAAAAATTTTGATGAAATTGGCAATCCTGATTATATTGGATTTATGCATTATAGAAGACATTTTATTTTTGATAAATCCTTCAATTTAAAAAATAAGAAACCATGGTTTTTGGGTATTAATGTTTTTAAAACAGACTACTTTGACAGAGAATGCGAAAGAAATTTAGCTGATAAAAATATTTTACAATCAATCGAAGGCGACATTGATTGTATTGCTATTAAACCATACGACATTCAATATTTTGACAGCAATGATCTTTATATGAAGGAACATTATATTGCGACAATTGCCGGCAGTAAACGAATTATCTGGAATATTTTTTATAATACAATTTTAAAATTATATCCTGAATATAGTGAAATCCTAGACAAATTTTCATATGGTTCTATTATAAATGTTTGCAATATGTTTATCATGAAAAAAGAACTATTCTTTAACTATTGCGAATTTTGTTTCAATATTCTGGAAGAAGTAGATAGACAAATTATTCATAAAGATTTTTCAACACAAGAATTAAGATACTGCGGATATCTAGGTGAATACTTGCTTACTATGTACATTATGAAATTGCAACAAGAAAATCATAAATTAAAATTTTTAGATGCTGTGTTAATAATGAATGATAATCCCCAAAAAGAAAAAAGGCGAAGATTAAGGAAACTTTTCCATAAAATTTTCGGAATTGAAAAAACTATTACTCATAAAAAAATAAAAATTTTTGGTATAACATTCAAATTCAATGCGCCAAATACAAAAATTTTACTTCACAAACTAATAGAGCAAGACCGATTACTTAATGCGTTATACACAAAAGTTTCAGAACTTCAGGAGGAATTAATTTTAAAAAAGCATTAATAATATAGCAAAATATAAAACCTCAATACCTCAACGGAATTTTCGAGCGGTTGACGGCCTTTTTGTCATACCCGAAATTCGCAAGCATGCGGCAGGTGCTCGTGTAGAAAATGTTCTCTTCCAATGTCGGCCCGATGTTGATTGAACTTACTGTCCGCTTCATAAACTTGTATTCAATATATGGAATAAAAAGACCGTTTTTCTCGAAAATTTTCGTCTGCTTATATGCGTTCATGCTGAAATGGCTTATGAAAATAATCCTGTACTCTTTTTCATCTTTGAAATAAGGATTTTTGAAAAACAAACTCACAACACTTAAAATATCAATAAGTTCAAACATAATATTTTGAAGCTTTTCAACATTTTTCTGGGTTTTTCTTGCCGACGCAATTTTATCAAACTGTCTGTTCCATTTTTCGAAAATCAGTTTCAAAATAGTAATCTGCGTTTCACGGTTGTAGATTATGTTTCCGTAAACTGAATGAAAACCCTGTTTTTGCATATCTGCAATCAAATCTTTTTTGCAAAACCCGATATTATAACCCGTATAACTCTGGCCCTTTGAATAATTATTCCATAAAGTCAAATTGTCGCTGTCAGTTGAAAACGATATTGTATAATACTCATAGCGATTGCTGTAAGTGTCGTTTCCGGAAATTATATTTTTATACTTCCTGTGAAAATGCTCTTTTATCCTATCGAAAAGCTCCGAATTAAGCCCCGGCATTTCATCAATAAGCGAGCCGATTAATTTATAGGAATAAGTAACTTCTTCTTTGTCATTCAGATATAGCGCATTAGAAAATCTGATGGTTTCACTCTCGAGAATATTCAAAAGCTTTTCGGGCTTGGTGTAATGGTATAGATTAGAATTTGAGCCGTCATCAAGGATTTTCTTAACTTTAGGAATCTTTTTCAGTAAACCGTCGTAATCAATCATTATCCGCTCCGAAACAAAATGCAAAAACTTACATTAATATTATAACATATTTTTAAACAAGTTTGTTGAAATAACAAAAACAGCCGCCGAAATTCAGACGGCTGTTTTATTAAAATTGTATGATTTAAACTACTTTGAAATTCTTCCGGGAACCACAACTCCGCCTTTCAAATTCTTTTTGTAGAATTCAACATGCGGCTGAAGAACACTGTCAAGAACTTCGGGGAATTCAATTCCTTTTGTGATTTTTTCAACGATTTCCTGATAAACTGTTGCGAAGGCTCTCAATTGAGTCATTGCACCTGCAGCTTGAGGAGTTAAGCCCATGCCGGAAGTTTCAACGGTTTCAAGGAAAAATGCACCTGTAACTTCGTAAGATTTGCTTAAAGCTTCAATGTAGCTTTCAGCATTTTCACTGCATTCGCCATGGTCGCAAGGAACTGTTAAAGCGAATACAAGTTTGTTTGCAGGGTTGAAATGAGCTTCCGCACTGTGGTGCATTGCGTCAGGAACCTTTGCAACCTGTTTCAATGTATCTTTTACAGATTCGTTCTGCATTTGAGCATGCCAGTAAACTGTGTTTTCAAAAATTGCGCCCATATATTGATGAACTGAAGCTTCAATACCATTCATCTTTGCGTCAGCCCAGAAAATACCTTCTTTTAAAGCTTTGTTGCAGTCAATTTTATCACGCAATGATTTTGTTGAAATTTCTTGAGCAGCCTCAAGCATTTTAACCATATCTTCTTTTTTCATGCCCGCATAAGCAAGAGTGAACAAAGCATGGTCGTCAAAAGCAGAAAATCTTCCGCCTACATCATCATGAATATATAAATCGCCAAGCCAGCCGTTTTCGTTTGAAGTTCTTCTGAGTTCACTTTTTTCTTTGTTAGCATCTGTCACTGCGATGAAATGTTTTGCAGTTGATTTTTCAGCTTCTTCCTGAGTCTGGCCCTGAGATTTGTAAGCCTCAATAAGTCTTTCTTGAATTCTTAAAAATCCGTCTTTTGTTTCGAAAGTAGAACCTGATTTCGACGCAACCATGTAGTTTGACGAAGTTACGTCGCCGCCGAGTCTGTAAATAAATCTTTCGAAACTTGCAGAATCAACATCAGAATAAAACTCAACAACATCATGACAAACATTAAGCGCATTAATACATAACATATGTTCAACAGTATGTTTTGAGCCGCCTATGCCAAGAACGCTTAACTTTTTTGCGCCGGTTTGTGATTTAAGTTTTTCGGCCAAAGAATAAATTTCATCAACTCTTTTAATTTGTTCCTGCGGAAGATTTACCCAGTTTAAAAACTGTCCTTTCTGGTTTGCTCTTTTCGAAAATTCTGATACAAATTTCGAAACATTGCTTTCATATTTTGAAAAATTAAATCCCATAAAATCGGTTGATAATCCTAATTTACAAGTACAGACTTGAGTCATTTTACACTCTCCTTTTGTTAAATAAAAATAACTTTTCATTAATACTTTATCATGAAAAAGGATTTTTGGGATGTTTTATCAGCAGAAGAATATTATGTTTTGGAGGGATAAATTAAGAAACGTGAAAAGTTCATTTTGTAATGCTGTAATCGTCGAATTTTACTAATATCTATTCTGTAAAGAACTTATTCGCTTATTAACCTATTTACTTATTCACATTAACCCACATAACTTTTCTCGTCTCACTTACTCTTGTACCAACCTACTATAAATCCCCCACCTTGTAATCAAACAAACTTTCTGCTACAATCAACTTGTTGAAAGGGGCATTATATGTTGTATTATACCGATTTGCACATCCATTCGAAGTATTCCCGCGCCACAAGCAAAAGCTGCAATTTGGAAGAACTTGCAATTTGGGCAAAGAAAAAAGGTTTGAGTCTGATTGGAACAGGCGACTTTACGCATCCGGCATGGTTTGCTGAAATTCAGGAGAAACTTGTCCCTTCCGGCAATGGAACCTTCAGGCTGAAACCCGAAATAGAAAAGCAAATCGGGGCTTCTGTAAAATTTATTTTGACAGTTGAAATTTCAACAATTTATAAAAAATGGGATAAAACACGTAAAGTTCATCACGTTGTTTTCATGCCGAACCTTGAAACCGCACAAAATTTCCGCCAAAAACTTGATGCCATTGGAAACATAAAATCAGACGGACGCCCGATTTTGGGGCTTGACTCGCGTAATCTTTTAGAAACGGTTTTGGAATCCGGTGATGACGGTTACATAATCCCCGCGCACATTTGGACACCATGGTTTTCTGTTCTCGGCTCAAAATCAGGATTTGACTCAATCGAAGACTGTTACGGCGATTTATCAGAACATATTTTCGCGGTTGAAACAGGGCTTTCATCCGACCCTGATATGAACTGGCATGTTTCAAAACTTGACAAGTTCAGACTTGTTTCAAATTCCGACGCACATTCGCCCTCAAAACTCGCGCGCGAAGCGACTGTTTTCACAACAGACCCGGATTATTATTCGATTATGCACGCCTTAAAAACAGGCGAAGGCTATGGCGGCACAGTGGAATTTTTTCCGGAAGAAGGCAAATATCACGAAGACGGTCATCGCAAATGCGGAGTTTGTCTCACGCCGGAAGAAACAAAAAAACTCAACGGAATCTGTCCTGTTTGCGGAAAACCAATGACAATCGGTGTACTTTACAGAGTTAACGAACTCTCCGACCGCTTTGGCGAAATTACACCGCCCTCAACCGCCGGCGATGTTTTCAGCCTCGTGCCTTTGCAGGAAATTATTTCAGAAATTAATGGCGTCGGCCCTGCAAGCAAGTCAGTTGTTTGCGAATACGAAAGGTTAATCCATCAATTCGGCTCGGAACTTGCAATCCTTCAGGACATTCCGACTGATGAAATTTCAAAAGCGTCAACGCTTCTTGGCGAAGGAATATCACGCCTGCGCGAGGGAAAAGTCATAAAACATGCAGGATATGACGGCGAATACGGGGTTATAAGACTTTTTGAAGATGGCGAACTCGTAAAAAAAAATTTCGTAAACCTAAAACTTAATATTGATATTCCCAAACCCGCGGCTTCAAAACCGGAAATCCGTCCTCTGCCAAAAACAGACAAAACCCGCTCAGCCGCAGTGCATTCCGCGCAAATAGATAAAAAACCTGCTCAAAAAGGATTGGATGAATTCCAGCAAAGCGCGGTCGATAGCAGCAACTCACAGCTTTTAATCACAGCCGGCCCGGGGTCTGGAAAAACAACAGTTTTGACACGTAGGATTGCGCACCTTATTAAAGACCAAAACATTACGCCCGAAAGCTTTCTTGCCATAACTTTCACGCGCCGCGCGGCTGGTGAAATGCGTGAAAGACTCGGCAGAATTTTAGGCGAAAAATCAGAGGCAATAAATATTCATACATTCCACTCTCTCTGTTTTTCGATTTTGAAAAACAACTATGAAAAAGCCGGATTGAATGAGGATTTCACGGTAATGTCCGAGCAGGAAAAGTCTCTTTGTGATGATGAAGAACTTCTCAAAAACGCGCTTTCATTCGATGATTTAATTCTTTTTACCGTAAAACTTCTTGAAGAAAATCCGGAAATTCTTACACAATACAAAGAGCGTTTTAAATATGTTTCCGTAGACGAATTTCAGGATATTGACGAACACCAATACAAATTAATTCGTCTTCTTGTGCCGTCAAATGGGAATATTTTTGTTATAGGCGACCCGAACCAGGCAATTTACGGCTTCCGCGGAGGAGACTCAAAATTCTTCAACAATTTCAAAGAGGATTATCCAAATACTCAAATAATTAACCTTAAAAACAATTACCGTTCGACAAACAGCATTGTTGACGCCTCAAATCAGATGATAAACTGTTTTAACATTGTGTCAGTTTTTGACAAACCGCATGAAAAAATCACAATTCACACAGCACCAACAGACAAAGCTGAAGCAGAATTTATCGCAAGCACAATCGAAAAATTAATCGGCGGCCACAGCTTTTTCTCAATAGATTCGGAAAGATCAGAAGGGGAGGAATGCGATTATTCATTTTCGGATTTCGCAATCCTTTACCGCACCTCCACACAGCTTTCTCCAATACTCGAAGCGCTTAAAAGAACGGGTATGCCGTTTGTAAAGCTTTCAAACGACTTGCTTTGCGAGCAAAAACCAATCAGAAATCTCCTGAAACGTATTGACCGCTCTAAGCCTGTAAACGAACAGTTTGTGAAACTTTCTGAGGAATTTAAGGACAAAATTGATGAAAATGTTTTGAAATATTTAATTGATTTATCAAAAAATTTCACAGACAAAAACGATTTTCTTCATGAAGTTTCGGTTTTGACAGAAGCGGACACGCTTGACGAACGCGCTGACAGGATAAGGCTTATGACTCTTCACGCGTCAAAAGGTCTTGAGTTCAAATGCGTTTTTCTTGCCGGACTTGAAAACGAAATTATTCCGCTTTACCGCGCAAAAGAATCTCATGAAATAGAAGAAGAAAGACGGCTATTGTATGTCGGAATGACAAGAGCCAAAGAGCGGCTGTTCTTGAGTCATGCACAAAAAAGATTTTGGCTCGGCGGTTACAAAAACCTTGAAATTTCACCGTTTCTGGTAAAAATTAAAGAAGACCTTTTCAAGTTAAGCAAATTTGAAAAAACCTTCCGCGAAAAAGACAACTCTGAACAATTAAGTTTATTTTAAACCACCGCTCCGTTCGAAGATTTGAAAGTCAAAAAATCCTCCTGATGAAAGAAATGAAATTTGTATGAACAAAGATTTGAACTTTTCACAACCACAAAAAATTATTGATTATTTAACCTCAACCGTAGTTGATTATGATTTGCTGTTAGAAACTGCAAACAAGCTTTGTCAGCAGATTGAAAACCCGCACACAAATCTTGATGGTCAAAAATTTCATGTAATCAGCCAGTGTATTCTTGAAGCTTTTAAACAGATTTTCGGATTTTCTTCAACAAAATGGATTTCCGAAAAGAATTTGACCCACCCGCTAAAAGACGGACAAAATTTCATAACTTTTACGCGCATAAACTCCAAAAATGAAATGTGCATTTACAAAATTGCAAACTTCGACCAGATTGATTTTGCAAACGATTATGCTGACGAAATTGAATGTCAAAAAGCATCCTTGCCAGTTGATGCTGAAAACACCTTTGTACCGGCTTACACAATTCCTGCAAATGCCGCTAAATATTTTAAAACACAACCGGATGATGATAAAAAACTTGAAAAAATCATTAACTTTTTAAAAAATGGTGATAATGTATTTGTAACAGGCCATGCCGGCACCGGAAAAAGTTATATTTTACGAAAATTAAAAGAAAAATACAAGAAAAAACTAACAATCACAAGCACAACAGGGATTGCGGCCGTGAATGTTAAAGGTCAGACACTTCATTCCTGGGCTGGAGTCGGGCTTTGCAGAAACTCAATTCAGGCAACGGTTGAAAAAATTAAAACGCGTCCCGCCCAGTTCCGTCAAATCAAAAAATGCAAAATGCTTGCAATTGACGAAATATCCATGCTTAATGTCGAAACTTTCGAATACGTTAACGAGGTTTTGAAATTGGTAAGAGAAAATGACGAACCTTTTGGTGGAATTCAGGTAATTTTTATCGGTGATTTTTTCCAGCTTCCGCCGGTCGAAAAGCGTAGCGAAACAACAGAAAAAGAAAACCGGGTTGAAAAAAATTATTGTTTTGAAACAGGTTTATGGCAGGATTTGAATTTAAAAAATGTAATTCTTACAAAAAATTACCGCCAAAATGAAGAAAAATTCATCAAAGCTCTCTCAAACATGCGTGTGAACAGGTTAGAGCCCGAAGATATCGAACTTCTTTCAACGCGCTCTATCAATTCTGACACATCGGGAACGAACATTTTACACATATTCTCGACAAATGAAGAGGCAAACAATTATAATTTAGTGAAATTTAATGCGCTTGAGAATCAGGTTAAGATGTTCACCGCAAAAGACGGAGTTTACAGGGGCAAAGATTTGGTTTGGGAGGATTTCACCGAACGCGAAGCCGTAATTCTTGATATTTTTAACAAAAGCTGCCGTGCAGAAAAAGAAATCGCTCTTAAAATCGGCTGCAAAGTCATGCTTTTATTCAACATGGATTTTGACAAAGGTTTGATTAACGGCGCGTGCGGAACTGTAGAAAACTTTAATGAAAATTCAATCAATATAACATTTGACAACGGTGTAAACGCTAATATTCCGCTTCATGAATTCGAATACTATTACAATGACGCAGTTTTAGCGGTTCGCATTCAATATCCACTGAAACTTGCTTACGGAATAACAATTCACAAATCGCAGGGAATGACTTTGGACAAACTTGTTGTTGATTGCAAAAGGATTTTTGAACGCGGTCAGGTTTATGTTGCAATGAGCAGGGTTAAGACGCTCGAAGGCTTGTATTTAAAATCTTTTGATTCTGAAAAAGTTTTGTGTGATGAAAAAGTTGCAAGGTTTTATGAGAATCTTAAAGAATCACCGGAAGCTGCTTTAACTAATAACCCTCAGCATTCTGAAAAGGCAGAGCGCTGGTGCAGTGACGGCTTGATAAAAGAACTTGCAGCCGATTTTGTAAAAGAGTTTGATGGACTTTATGGCAAAAGCGGCCTTAGCAAAGTTCTCACAGGAAGCAAATCCATTAAAGAAAATGGTTACAACGATAAAATTTTAAATTCAAGATATTACGGAGCCGTAACCGGCCGCTCTCAGAAAGAAGTTGAAGGGTTTATTGAGGAATTAATATCCGAAAAGATTTTGACAATCAAACGCATAAGTTTCGGCAGGCCAATATTGTGCTTTAATCCAACGTATAAAAATAATAAAAAAATTAATTAAAGGTAAAATTTACTTTCAGTTATTTTGCATTAAAAAAGAGCCCGAAGGCTCTGATTTTAATGGTTCTATTTGTTTTAAATGGTGGAGGTTGACATACGGTTTAACACTCCAAATTCGCCAAATCGCCGCATAGTCTATGATTTAAACCTATTAAAAACCTGCAATTTTTCTAGTCGCAAATTCTGAACTTCTGTAGGCAAAAAATTGCAGAATTATAGAAAAGTGGCTAAGATTGACAGTTTCATGCCTTATATGATATAATTAATAAGACGTCTAGGCTCAGACCCGAGTGTAATGAACACTTAAAGATACAATCTTTCGATGGTAAAGCTGTTTGCGTTACAATATAGGTGAACTGTATCTTTATGAATTTGAAAAGATTTTTGTGGTTATTATTGTTTTTAATTATCTCATTACCTTCTTTTGCGGTTGATTACAACAAATTTGATATAAACGACATTAACTCTATTCAAAAAGCAACAAAAGAATATCAAAAAGAATTTGAGAACAAACGTGGCACAAAAGAAGCTGAACAGGATTACCTGAATTTCTTGAAATTCTATAATAAAGCAGTTAATGCTCAAAGCAAGAAAATAACCTTTGAATATCAGGCGTATGATAACTCTTTTGAAAAACAAGCACAGGAATACTCTAAAAAGTATTTTCCTAAAGGAATGATAATTCATTTTGATGAAGGAGACTTTTTTCTTGTAGATAGTAACCAATATTTGTATGATGAATTTTCACCCTATTTAACAAAAGACTGGGAAGAACTTTTAAAATTTGAAACAAGATTTGATAAAAGAATAATCTCTGACGGAAGATATCGTATCTCAAAAGCAGAAATTAAAAATTTTATTCATTTTTATGAAAATTTTATTAAAAAATATCCTGATTTTACTGAAAAAAATAATATTAGACAAACAATTATCAATTATAAAAAAGATTTAAAACACTACCCCAATATAATATATTAACTATTTTAATAACTAGAATTAATATCATACACCGACACAATTTGTCGGTGTAAATGTACATAGCTGAAATATAAGGAGAAAAACAATGGCAAACAAAACCTTTTGGTCACCTGAAGAAGTAGAGCTTTACTTTAAAAATTTAAAAACAGGGAGTAAGTTAAAACTTCCAGATGAAGCATATTGTACTGAAAATTTTACCTGGAATGAAGTTTTACAAACTAAAGAAAGAAACATAGACATGCCTTCAAGACAAATTCTTGAAAATTTAAAATCAAGTGCGGATGTTTTACAGAATTATAGAGATAAAACAGGTAAACCCATTAAAATTACATCAGGATGGAGAACCCCGACTGAACAGCAGAGATTAATCAATGCTTACAATCGTAAAGATGGTACGCAAAAAAACAAACCATCTGAAACAAGTTTACATTTAGAAGGGTTGGCTTTGGATTTTGCAGTTCAAGGAAGTTCACAAAATTTTATACAAAGTATTATAGATGAAACCCATATGGGTGAAATGGAATTTGGTTCAAACTATACCCACATAGGATTACCAACATTTTCAAAATCATATTTGCAACGGAATGGTATATATAGTGATAAAATATATAGAAAATTAAATGCTGAAAATGTTGAATTGTCACCATATGCAAAACAAAAAATTATTAAACGAATGGATGCAAGCAATTGGTCTCCACGTCCGTCTCATTTTGATGTGAAAAAGAACTCAGATACATTTAAAGATGTAGAAATTAATCTTATGAATTATAAAATTGATGAAATACCGCAATTAAGTTTAGCTAATAAAATATTTACAAGAGAAGAAATAGCAAAAATGAGTAATAATGAATTCACAAAGTTTGAAAAGTCTATTGATAAACAACTTGCAACAATAGGAGTTCCAACGGAATATGAGGCTCAAGAAGCTGTCAGAACTGGTAGTATGATTTGGGTTGATTCGTATAAACGTCAAGACGGAACTAATGTGAGTGGATATTACAGGTCAGTTTAATTAAAAAGAGAGAGCAGCTTTATTCTGCTCTCTCAACAATAACGGATTTAACCTCTCGGTGGACAAGGGTCATTTCCATAAGAATTACGGTCTCGGAATTGCCCCTGTCTGTTATGGATAAACAATTCACTACCTTGATTAATAGCTATCTGTCTTCCAATTTCGTAAGCCTGAGCCTGAGTATTAGTTCTTACTGTTGCTCTTGATGCACCTGCTGCTTTAACTTGCCAACCACCATCAGGGTGCGGCGTAACATGCTGATTTGTCATTTTGACAATTTCCTTTCATTAGCGATTATACACTAGCAATAAAGCTCGCTTTTACTTTACTACCATCACCCTTCTATCTATACAAATCTTCATGAAATCAAGTTTTAAACTTGTCATGGAGGAACAAATATGTAATAATTTTAGAAGGGATGCGGAACATATTAATGTATGCTCCGCAGTAATTGTTCAAACGTGTCGTGCTTTCAACTATGCGGCACGTTTTCTTAATGGGAATTTCCAAAATTTACCTTTGGAAATTTGAATAGTACCATTGACTTTTCGCCAATTAGTAATTAGATACCATTTCCCGTTAATCTCTTTAGGAAATCTTTTAAGTACCATTTTTATCCTCCTTCTCTTACGTTCCTTACAAAGACACCTCGACCATGTGCGGAACTCTATTCTGTCTTATTTCTTGGGGAAAAATAAGATCACTACTTTGATGTACACACATCACCCCTAAAGCATGTATTATTAAATAAGAACATGCTTATGCTGATTATTATACAATAATGTTTAAAACAAATCAAGACTATTAAACTAAAAACATATTTTCGTTTAATAAGATTAACAATATAATTGACAAATTGCATAATTATTTGATATAATAATTACTGTTACACTAGGAGTAATAAATATGACTGCTAAAGAAAAGTTTAATGCCGGAAATTTAATTAATGTTGGTGGATACCAAGCGTATAGTCCAAATAAAATAAATCATAATTTTTATTTTACCGACAATAAGACTTTAATTTTGTTAGAACAAGCATCTGCGGCATTGGGTAAATTAAATTATTTATGTCAGAAAATTTATTTTTCAGACGAATCTTCAAATATGTATTTTGATATGTTAACTATTTTTGAAGCATTAAAATCTGGAGCAATTGAAGGAACTAATGCAAATGTCGAAGAACTACTTACAGATGATTCTAAAAATAAAGATAGAGACTCGACTGAGATTTTAAATTTATTTGAAATAATGATAAAATATTGTCTCAATAATAAGAAAACAAAAACTGACATTGCAAATATTAAAACTATTGAAAAAATTAATAGTGATTTATTTAAGGGTATAGAAAAAAAAGAAAAGTTTACTGGCAAAATAAGAGATAAACAAAATTATATTGGAGGAAATGATGAGCTTAGTGCATTATTTGTGCCTCCACCTCCATCAATGTTAAAAGAATTACTAGATGATTTAAATGCATTTTGGATTAATTCTAATCTATTTTTACCTATACTTATTAAAATAGCAATTTATCATTATCAATTTGAAACAATTCATCCATTTCTAGATGGTAATGGACGAACTGGTCGAATTCTAATTAATTTACAGTTAAAAGAATCCCATCTTTTAGATTTTCCAGTATTATGCCTTTCAGATTATTGGAGTAGAAATAAAGGACAATATTATGATGCATTAACAGTTGTTCGATTTTCTCATGATATAGAATATTGGATTCGCTTTTTTCTTAAGTCAATTATTGATACTTGTGAAGAAAGAATTACTACAATCGAAAATATAGAAGAATTAAGAAAAAAATATATTAAACAATTTGACGAAATATCTAGAATGCCTCAAAACTATAATAAATTATTAGATCAGCTATTTAAATGTCCTCATATAACGATTAATAAAGCACAAGAAATTTTAAAGTTATCATACCAAGGAACAAGTAAAATAATACAAAATTTTGTAGATTTAGGTATATTAGAAGAAGATAAATCAAAAAAAAGAAATAGAATTTTTATTTTTAAAGAATATAGAAATATTATATTTAAAAGCTTATTTAAAGAAGATTAAATTGTATTATTCTATAAAAGTAAATCCCATTTAGGACTTTGAATATCATTATTAGAATGCTTTTTATAGGACAGTGAGATATTCTTTAAATATTTTCTAAAGTCAGAATTTTCATCAGATATTCTGTTTATCATATTCCAATCTAAATCAGTTTTAGGTGCTTGTATTACGATATCACTTTCCAATGGGTTTTCTCTATCTAACTGAATAAAACCAATCTTGAAACTTGAACAAAGAAGCTGTAATTCTTCTTTTGCTTTATCTTCAATACCTTCTGCAACTAAATAAGAATAATTTGCCCAAGACGAATTTGATACCGTTTGGAAAAAATTCTCTCTTATATTTGATGTTGTTATTATACCGTCTTTAACTTCAAAAGAATATAAATAACTTCTTTCTGAAGAATATTGTATAAGGCATTCTTTTGTTTCTTCATTAAACTTTGCGGCTAAGTCTTTATAACCTACAACATCTGCATGCAACCATTTATTATAATTTTTGCCACCATCTTTTTTAGATGTTTTTTCATCTATTCTGAGAGTTTGAATCCCAATGGAATTACAATATTGTGCTAATTTAGGATATAACTCTTTTTCTTCCTGTTTATTTTTATGAAGCTCACATTTTAAGGTTTCAATAACTATAGTTTTGTTATCATAATAGTATTTTTGAGGTCTATCTGCAGTTCTATATACATATAACTTTTCAAAAGTCGCAGAATCATACCTACCAATTTCTGCAATGATTTGTCGAATCAATGCTTTTTCAGATTTTACAGTTGTTCTACTCATTTTTCTATTACAGTAATCTTGTTTATTTTCAATAATCCATTCTGCAATTTCTCTTGCAGTCAAATATTTTTTAGGATTACTACGTAATAGCTCTGCAACCATTTCATATAAACTTTGTGCCATAAAGACTCCTTTTATCTGTTATTATAGCATATAAAAATAAAACTAAGTCAAAATTTTTAACATAAACACTTGACTTTTTCATTAAAATAGTTTATAATAGAGTACCACTAGTTAAGAAATGTAAATAATTTGACAAAATCAGCAATTTGTATTATTTACAAAACTTTATATAATTATACAATAAGCATGTAAAGTATTTGACCATGGATATATTAATATTAAAATAATAATAGATTTACTCATGTCTCAATCTGTATAAATAGAGACAAAGAGCTGTAAAGACACCTTATCAAGGTGTCTTTTTTCATTTGAAATCTCTTAATAAACTACTAAATGGTTTATGATAGGCCGAATTAAGATAAATTACAACAAATCCATTAGAAAGCTTTGTTTGGCTGAGAATTACAAGATAATTCTCTTTTTTATTGTACAACTTAATTTTTGTTTTTTGAGTATTAACAGGAGTCCGAACAACTTGTATATCCCGATCATTTGAATGCTCTATAATGTATTTAATCCAAGGAATACGGAATGTTCTTGATGATGAAAATTCACCTGGAGTCCTTATTTTGGCATAAGGATTTGATTTTAGCTTCTTCTTCAAAAGCTTTTTTGCATCTTTAGTTAATCTATCTTTCAAAGTTGGATCTTCATCAGATGTTATATGCTGAAAAATATCTAACTTGTCTCTCCAAGGACAATCCGAACATTCACAAAAATCGTTTACACAATCATAATTACAAACAGAACAATCAAGAATTTTTGAATCTAATATAACTCTATAACCCTCAAAATGTACTTGTGTATTGTAAAAATCATCACAAAGTTTAGCATAAGCATCTTCCAATAATTTCTTTTTATCAATACGACCAGTGCCCAAATCCACTATATAATCTTTTTTATGTAACATTTCAGGAAGTTGCATTTATAATGATGTCCCTTCCCAAAACAATAAATTGAACTTTTTATTATGGTTCGTTACACCAAGTTTTATTCCATTTGCTTCAACAATTTTTACTAATTCTTTTTTGGTTATACAAGCTTCGTTTTTTAAATGTAAACCTCTGTTATAATAACAAACAATTCCTTGTATAAAATCATTAAGTTGCATAATATTTGATTGATATGAAGTTATATTTTGTAATTTTATATCTTTACAATGCCTTTGTAATATTTGTTCGGTTAATTTTAATTCATATCTTGCTTGATAACTATTTTCTTTTTTATCCACATACACATTATATGACTTGTTAACTTGTAAAATCTTATCTACAAGATAATAAATCATTTTGAAATACCAAGTATTATGATTTTGATGTCTTGCAGGGTGGTCTAAAGTTGATTTATCAATGACAATAGCTCTAAATTTTAAAAATGGATTATCAAAAAAATAGTTCAGTACGTCTATGTAAAAATCATTTTTTGATTTTGATACTTTTGTCCATTTTATCTCCGCAAATTCCCAAATTTTATGTTTTTTCTTTATTGCAATAATATCATTAGATATTTCTTGAACCTTATCTTTTGGGCACCTTATACATGCAACAACCATTGTTTTGCACTTTTCATTCTCCAAATGACAACTTTCATCACAATATATATTTACTTCTTCTTTATTATTAAACATTGTCTCCCCGCAATATTATTTTTAGACATGAGTATACATGAAAAAAGGATAATAGCAAGAATATATCAGAATTCCATATACATAATAAATTTGTTTATATGACAGATTAACAGGAGAATTTTTATGTATTACTTTCCGGACTTAGACGAACAAACAAGGTTGAATATGATTAGCGAGCTTGAATTCGATATCCGCATAGACTTATTTTATGAGCCGTTATCTATGACGACATCTGGCATGATGCCTTACAAGCGGTTGTTGAAAGAGTGTTTCGAAAAAGGTACTCCCGAAACTTTGCAGCAAAAGCTTACTTCTTCTTTCTTTAGAGAAAAAGACCGAAACGGTCGCAAAATTTTCTCTAACATTCGTGAAACTATTGCTTTTTCTGACTTTAACCGTTATTATGTTCGTGCTTTGTTGCTGCGGGCACTGAGTGAAGACAAAAAGCTTTGTGTTTATCGGGCAAAACAGGTTATGAACGAACGCAAAGAATCTAGATTAACGGTTAACAAAGTTTATTTTGACAAAAGAAGTATCGGACAAATACTTGAATTGTTCAGAGATTATAGAAAACTGTTCAGCTCAAAGCATGAACTTTTGCAGCCAAATTCAGGACTTAGTCTTAGATTGGTTGGTACATTCTAAAATAGGAATTATGGTCTTTCTTTTTTTGTTAATTGAAAACATTTCTCTGTATGTTTCTAATATTTTTCCAATAGAATTTTGCAAACTTTTTGCTAGATATATTAGTTCCTCAAGATCTTGTTTATTAAGTCGCAAAATTCCATTTTGAAAGAGTGAACTTGTTTTTTGAAAAAATCCTTTAACAGAATCTAGAATAGGTTCTTTTAACTTAAGTAATTCACTATCAGCAATAAGCCATAGACTAGCTTCGTTTAACCTAATTTCATTCCAAACTTTTTGTAATTGTTCCTCTACTGCATTTATATCATCAACATTGGTATACTCATGGTGTTCGTAGTGATATAGCAAAACTGCAACTAAGTTTATTACAATATTGCGAAATTCATATAGTTTTCTGAAATGGTTTTCAAAGATATCTAACCTTTTTGAAAACAAAAAAGTAACTTTTTTGTTTTCAATTTCTAACTTTTTATTTAGAATTGGAGAGATTATTGATATAATAAGTGCAATCCATGCCGGAGTTGTTTTAAAAATTTCAATAATGACATCTTTGTATTCATGAAGTATATTCATCATCGTTTCCGTTAACTAATTCAATCCTTTCAATATTATAAACTTTTACTTTTTCTCCTTTATACTCAACAGTTCCTGAAGCTCTGTATAAATTTCTAAAAATATTCGAATTTTCTTCTAAAATAGAGCTTTTTAATGTATCATCATTAAACAAAATTTTACTAGGTTTTTCTGATATGCTTGGAATAATAGCTTTATCACCTGGAGTTGAACCTTTAACATTTCTGGTTTGGAAAAACTGTAGTAATGCATTTTCAAAAATATTAATACGTTGAGCTTCAAGACTTTGCAGTTTTGCAATTGCCTTTTCTCTAACGACAATCCCCTGTTTATTAGAAATTTCTATTTTGTTTATTGGTTGGCGATTTTTCATTGTTTCAACCTCAAGACACAAATTACCATCATCTGCAAACATATCTGTAATATTTTTTACATGCTTACAGTCTTTTCTTGTACAATACAAATCATCTATTTCTTCAGTTTCAAACTTTTTCAAAAGTTTTTGAAGATATATAAAAAAATCAACTATTGTATATTGTAAAATCTCTGGATACAAAACAAGTGATGATACAATAATTAACTCATATATTTGGCTACCAGATTCTATTTGTGACACTGCTATTTCAGGAATAGAGTCATCAATATGTTTTTGGTAATCTTTCCCGACAGAAGAGTTATATTCTTTTTGTATAGCTGAGAAAAACGCTACTAAATTTTCAACTTTAATAGGCCTAGTATTTTTTATATGAATTTGTGCGGTGTATTGATCATTCATAAGCAAATAGTAACATGCAAATGCAATCTAGTTAATTTATATATACATTTTTTTACTAAAGTTAATGTTTATTTTCCATTTTATAGAAAGGCTTTCTAAGTGATTTTAGATTTTATACTCTATAACTACGCCTTTGCGACACATCGACGACAGAGAAACTACACAGTGGCGCATGGCTGAAATCTTTTCTTAGCTCCGTTGTTTAGCTTTTGACTACACAAACTACACTTTTTTGAGACAAGCGAACAAATTTTTCTTAGAAGTTCTTAACTACAGATTTGAAATTCGGATTGAGTGTCATTTCATGAAGAACTTCTCCGATTTCGTTCTTTGGAAGTATGGTTGAGGGGTTTTTGTAGAGGATTTGCAGAAGTATTTTGATTGAGGATATGCTCATTTTATGGTCTTTCACAAGAATTCTAAGGCTTTCTAACCATTCGACATCGTACATACTGTAGAGCCTTTTCTCAACTTTGCCAGTTTTTACTCTCTGGGTCTTGATTAGCTTTTCGGTGTCGTATGTTCTCAGCCTGTCGGGAGTTATCCCTAACCTTTTGGCTACAATACTTGTTGTGAACAGTAAATCGTCTTTCTCAAACTTATTCTTGAGTACCATATTTTACCCTCATATCCTTTCAATGATAATACACTAGGCAAATTATAGCTATTTGCATGCAGCTATTCGACAAAAGACTAAATTCTTAATTTATGTAAACCATATTTACAAATTTAGGCTTAACGTGTATTATGGTTTTGGTTATTATTTGGAGAAAATTCAGAATACCTGATGAAAAAGTGAGGTTAATAATGAAAAAGAATATTTTATCTTATATGATTTTGCTATTTGGAATAGCAATTATATCTACTGGTTGTATTAAGGCTGACAGCACAGTTACCTTTGATAATCATGACAACATGAAAGTTGAAACAACAGTGCTTTTCCCTAGAGAGTTAATGGCATATTCTGATAACAGCACCTCAAATGATGATTTAACCAAAGATACAGAAACTCTGATTGACGGAATTAATGTTGAAACAGAAGTTCAAGAGGTAGATAGTAATGACGGTGTCGGCAACAAAAGAATAGAAATTTGTAAAAATCTATCCAGAGCTAAAAAAGTTGAGCAGATAGGCTTTATCACAGCACAAAATGGTGATACAGGAGTTTTGATAGTCAAAAATTATCTATTATTCAAAAAATATATATTAAGCGGTCAGCTTATGAAACCTGAAGATGTTAAATCATACGACAGCAGTGTAAATCCTAATAGCCTTATTTCATCTAAAATTCGAATTCAAGTTCCTTCACACGCTAAAGGAGTTAAATCAAATACAGAAATCAAAGACGTAGATAACCAAAATATTTATGTTTGGAAAATTGACTATACTGCAGTTAATCCCATTAACATTGAATTTTATATGCTAAACTGGTATGCAATCATCGCTACTGTTATTGTTTTATTACTGTTAACTTTATATATTCTTAACTCGGGTAAAGGAAAATTTGATTTCAGTGTAATTTTAGCAAAATCTAAAGAATTTTTTGCGAACACTGCACAGAAAAATCAAACTACTACGACAGAAACAAAGACCGTTGTGAAACCAAAACAGAAAAAAAATCCTGCAAAGTTTATTGTCATTACTCTTGTTCTTTTATGCATTATAGGAGTGTCAATTTTCTTTTCACTGCCTACAATTTGCAATATTCTTGTTGAAAACGGTATCAAAAGTGTATATGTAGGTGAAACAGCTAAAGCAGTCCAAATGATAGAAATAGCCAATGCATTGAATTTTGACAAAAACACCGACCTATCGAAAGAGATATTCGCAAAAGGTCTTAAAGAAATAGAAAATAACGATACCAAAACGGCAAAGGTTCTTTTTGACTTAGTTTCAAAAACAAAAACTCACAATAACAAAAAATATGCAAGCGAGCTTACGGACAAAGCCTCAAAAGCTCTAAAACAAAATCAATTAAGCAAATGCAAGTATTTAACAGAAGCTGCTGTAAGATTTGATATTGAAACAGTAAAGAAAAATACTCCTGAATATTCAAAGAAATATCTTGACCTTTTTACAGCTAAAAAATATCAAGAAGCACTTGTTGTAAGTGATATTTTGCTTTTATTAAACCCTGAAAATCATGAACACTGGTTTAGAAAGGGTTTAACATTAATGAACCTTAATAAAAATAAAGAAGCTATAGAAGCCTTTACAAAAGCCATAAATCTTAGAAAAGATTTCGGAGTTGCTTATATGAATAGAGGACTTATTTACTTTAATAAACTCTCCGAGTATGACAAAGCTTTGGAAGATTTTAATCAGGTAATTAGTTTTAGTTTTGACAAAAAACAAATGGCTATTGCAAGACTTTATATGGCAAAAATTTATTTGAAAAAGAAAAATTATCGTAAAGCTATGGATGAAGCATGGATGGCGAAAGACCTATATTATGCTTTAGGTAATCTTGAAATGGCTGATGAAAGTTACAGATTATTTGATTATGCCGCACAACTTGAATGCGACAGACCAAACGGGTATTGTTACTAAGGAGACAAAATTATGAAAAAATTAATAATAGCTTTACTTTTACTGTTATCAGGGAATTTTTGCTATGCAAGCGATATGAACAGTATCTTTTATGGTATCAGGAGTGGTATTGATGTCCTCTCTGACGTGAACAGGCTTAGAGGTCAGGTTAACCAGACTAACGCACAACAACAGCAACTACAAAGTCAACCGCAGACACGTGAAATCAGGCAAAATCCACAGCCAACAAACACACAAAATTCTTATTATGCTCCTGAAAACACTAACAGCAACTATGACACATCCGCAAGAGATGAGGGAACAGCTTTTACTGCAAAATCTAAGTTTTCACAAGGAAATATCTACCTCAGACAGGAAAAATACCGAGAAGCAATAGACAGTTATTATGAAGCCAAAGAACTTTTTGAGTCAGTAGGGGACACTGAAAATGCACAAAAAGCAGGTCAAGCCTATGATGAAGCTATTGAAATGCGTTGTGAGTTTGGAGACTATTGCATGTAGTTTTATTTAATTTTTATCATTAAAAATACTAAATGTTAACAAATATTAAGTCGAATTTTTTACCGAAAATAGAATTTTTTGATGAATTTAATTTTTTGCTATATTTTATGAAAATTATGTTTCTAAGCCACGTCTACCAGGCATTTCACCTACTTTACAACCCAAAATGAGCTCTACATAAAGATTTGAGACATATGAAATAGCTTCAAAAGTATAAAATTTTCTATCTTGATAGTTTATCAAATAAATCTCCTTATATAACTTTTCGCATATTTTCAGCTTTTTAATTTTTTAAAATCAGTATTTTTATAATAACAATTTCCACTTTCTTACATAGAAAAAAGTACATAAAATCCGATTTTTGAAAATTGGATAGGCTTGCAATTATTGTCAATTGTGTTAATAATGTAGATACAAATTGCAAATACAAATCATAGCCCCGCTTTTAGTCATTAGAGTCACATAAAAGCATCTCTCTGATTGGCTAAGCGTGGCATGTTAAAATAGTACATTGACAATTAAATAGCAAATAAACACAGAAAGGATGAATTATGAAAAACAATTCAATCAGAAGTCCTTGAAATGAAATAATCTCTTTTTCAGAGGCGGAAAAACAAGAGATTAAACAGCTTATTAAAATCATTCTGCAGACGATTTTAGCCGTTTAATCTCCCTCAAGTGGAGATTCTATATCTCCAAAAGGGTTGCTCCTTTTAAAAGCACATAGAATCATGCTCTATGGGTATTATATAACAAAATCTACGCATGATGTAGATTATAAGGAGGATTATCATGGCAAAAAACTGTGATATTCATGAAAACTACATACAATTTGGGGCACACAGCCTCAAATATCTCAAAGAACTTGGAATTGCAAAATCGGTAGAAAAAAAATTGCCGTTACTGCAAAACAAGTTAGCAGAAGGTAAATCAATCGACATTGAAGATGTAAATACTTTGTTAAACGTATTTGTTGGCACTCTCATAAATACATGTTTAACAGAAGAAGATTTACTTAAAAATAGTGTCGAATTTGAATTGCCACAAGAAGTGAAACCTCTTTTTAAAGAAGGTATTGGACCAATTATTAAGTGGAAAGAACTGTATTTTAGTACAACTATTACAAAATACAACCAATTAGTAATGGTACATCTTACAGAGAACATTCCTAATGATGATTGGTTCTGTCACATTGAAAGCGTATAGCTTACTTTAAAGTTCGGGATAATTATCCCGAACTTTTCTTTTTAATTACAGCAACAAAAAAAGGGAAAACAAAATGACACAATATATACAAAATAAAAATAATTGTCTTATGCTCTATTACACAGACAAAAATAATAAGTTACAATCAGCAAAAATTTCAAATTACTCAATTCAAGGTTTATTTACATTAAAGGCAATCACAAACACAAAAAATTCTTATAAAATAATAGAAAAGCTAGCTTTATGAATGATAAAAGAGGAAGATGTCAATAATCGTTACATTAAAATTATTCAAGGTGAAGATGAAATTGATTGTAAAAGCTTTTTTAAAGTTATTCATAGTGGCACAATCGGCTTATATGAAGATTTTAATAAGAAAAAATTTATACTGCTTATGCAGATGTTACATAACAATCTTAAATCCGTTGTAATATATACAAATTTTGGTTATCAACCCAGAGAAAACGTATATATTACAGGAAATAAAAAGATTTGACTAAAAAATCAGACCGTTGAAGATTATCCCCAATTTCCTGATGATTTATATCTTACAGAAGAAGAAAAACTCCAAATTCTTCCTGCAAATGGCTTAATTCCAAAACTTTATGAATGTGAACATTCGGAAATAATACTTGAAGAATTTGCTGAAACTGTAATTAAAACTTTTGACGCTCCGGTTCTTATGGCAATAGCTATTGTAATTGGTTGTTGCTTTTTTGATGTTTTTATTGCTGAAGCTCAAGGTTTTCCGTACGTTATCTTCTATGGAGATTCAAATGCTGGCAAATCTACAATTATTCATATGTTAGCAGCCATTTTTGGTATAGCCAATATGACAGAGCTTACAAGTGGAACCTCTACTATTGTTGCATTAAGAGCTCAGATGGAAAAAATGAATAACTTTCCTGTATTTATTGAAGAATTGGATGAAAAGCGAATACAAAATATAGAAGATTTAGGGAAAGACGTTTTTTCAGCCGTACCTCGAAAGAAGTCATCAAAAGACGGAAAAGAAATAGCTACAGAAATCAACACAAGTTTTTGTATAGGAACAAATCATTTCTTTGAAACTCTAACTTTTGCAAACTTCTCGCGGTGTATTCCGATAAATCTCAGACGCAGACAATTTGATTTGAGTAATTTTGAATACCATTCAAAGGAAGCACTAAAAAAACTATCCTGTTTTCTTCCTAAAATTCTGTTTTATAGGGATAAAATTCTTGATTTTTATCGAGAACAATACAGAATTGCTCAAATTCATTGTGATTATGCAAGAATTTGCAATAACGTTGCCATTGGTATGACTATATGGACAGTAATCAATGATATTCTCAAAAAAGAAATCCTCAATACAGAAAATTTGGTTAAAGATTATCTTAATTATTTCGAACCATATCTTGATACGGAAATTTCATATTGTGATGTATTCTTATCAGATGTCTATAACATGTTTAATAAAAAAGAACTGCTATATGGTAGGGAATTTCTTATCACAAAAGGTAAGTATTTAAGAATAAATCTTAATAAATATTGCACTGTTTATCAAAGTGTATATCACAAAAAGCTACACCCTAACGAAATTAAGATAAAAATTGCAAATGACAAAAGAGTTATTTCTTTAAAAACTACAGATATCAAGCCTATTGGACGTGCTATTAAAATAGATATTTCAGATAATGAAACTTTGCTTGATATTCTTAATAGAGTATCAAAAACAGCAGAAGCTGAGGAGGTTGATTATGAAGAAACTCCTTAAAGCAATTTATGCTGATATCTATATCAGATTATCAAGTAAATCGCAAGAAGACGGCATGTCAAAAGAAACGCAAGAAAAGGAATGTCGTAAATATTGCGAAGAAAATGGAATTATTGTGAGAAATGTCTATTATGAAAATAAAAGTGCTATGACACCATACAATAGACCTGTTTTTTATGAAATGGTAGCAAAACAACAATCAAAAGATCGTGCAGATATAATTGTTTCTTTTTGTATTAATCGCTTAACAAGAAATCAAGTTGATTTTTATCCAATTAGAGCTCTTGTTGATGAATACAACACAAAAATAATTTTCGTTAAAGAGCGTATGGTTATTGAAAAGCCTTTCAAAGCTCATGAAAAGTTTTTGACGAGCATAATAATAGCAAGTGCCGAATTTGAGGTTAATCATCTTAATGAAATACGCAAAAATGGTTTGATAGCAAGGGCAAAAACTGGTCAAAGGCCAAGCAAACTGCCTTACGGTTATGACACATATAAAAATCGTATTGTTATCGTTCCAAAAGAAGCGGAGTTAGTTAAAAAAGCATTTGAATTATATGCAACAGGCAAATATTCTTTAAAAACACTTGCAGATGAGTTATTTAAACTGGGTTACAGGTATAAAGGGCAGAGAAATAAAAAAATTCCAAGGTCAACTTTATCTCCAATGCTTAAAAACCTCTTTTACACTGGTTATTATACCTACCCTAACGTTGAAAAACCGATAAAAGGTAAGTATAAGCCCATAATCAGTAAAGATTTATATGATAAAGTTCAAGAAATACTTAAAATATCGGGATATGAAAAACTCCGAAAACATAATTTTTTATATTCAAACCTCATAACATTACAAGAAACAGGTAAAATTATGACAGGCGAAATCAAAAAAGATAAATATATCTATTATACAGCCTTTGATGATGACGGAATAAGGCATTCAATTAATGAAACGGTTATTACAGAATCTGTTTTAAACTATTTCAAGGAAATTCGGCTTAATCTTATCCCGAAAGAAATTGTTAATGAAGTTTTGAAGGAAGAACTTAAACCATTAAAACAAAAATATGCCAACCTCAAACGTGATGTAAGCCGTAAATATCATTCTGAACTACGTTTAAACGACTTTATTCAATCAAAAAATATTGATGATGACGATTTCATTAATGATAGTCAGGCAGATATTGAAAAAGCTTACAGTAACCTACCTGAAAGGATTACTTATACTGCACAACAAATCAAAACTTTGACTTCAAAATGTCAAGATTTAATGGAAAAACGACTTTACGACGCTTATATTTACCTTGATACAGAAAATCAAAGAAAAATTATTGAACTTGTCAAAAACAAGCTTGAACTTCAGGAGAAAAAAGTAAAATTAACCTTTAAACCCGCTTTTCGTAAAATACGAAAGCGTTAATTTCCTTTCATAAATTTAGATTATTATATCTGAACTTATTAACCCGTACATAAAAATGTACGGGTTTTCTTTTACAAAATTTTGAAGCTATAGTTTTTGTAAAATTTTATAAATTCCTAATATATAATTTAATATCTCTGTATGACTTTGAACGCTTGAAATTCCCCGAAATATTGTCGGGAAGTCGTACGGAATCCTTACTGTCTTGTTTGCTCGCATTAAACGGGTCTACAGCTTACTTCACGCCTGCTCAACGCAGCCGAGCGTAAGCTTTCGCCCTCTGCTCGCAAACGCTTTACTTTTTTGCAAAATGAGTAAAAATAAAAACAAAGAAGTTCAGAAATTTTAAGGAGTTCAGATATGGATCACAAAAAAGTTGTTATTTATGCACGTGTTTCAAGCAGAGAACAAGAGCGTGAAGGATTTTCTATTCCCGCACAGTTAAAATTACTCAAAGAATATGCACTCAAAAACGGTTTTCAAATCGTTCAGGAGTATTCAGATGCAGAAACAGCCAAAAAGGCAGGCAGAACAAATTATAATGCTATGCTTGAATATCTCAAAGCAAATCCAGAGGTTAAAACTGTCCTTGTCGAAAAGACCGACAGACTTTACCGTAACTTCAAGGACTATGTTACTCTTGAAGATTACGACCTTGAAGTCCACCTTGTGAAAGAGGGTAGTATCATTAGCAAAAACTCTAAATCTCATGACAAGTTCATACATGGGATTAAGGTGCTTATGGCAAAAAATTACATTGACAACCTCTCCGAAGAGATTTCAAAAGGATTACATGAGGGGCTTGAACAGGGTTACTGGCCATTTCAACCGCCTTACGGGTATCTTAGAGGAGCAAAAAAGAGTTTAATCATTGATAAATCAAGAATTTTATTTGTCCGCAGGGCTTTTGAACTCTTTGCAACAGGAAAATACTCACTTAGAAAGCTAGCTGAACAGCTTTTTATAGATGGTTACTATTACAAAGGTGAAAGACCAAAGATTACTCAATCTGTTCTTGAAGCAATGCTCAAAAACGTGATTTATGTAGGACAAATGAACTGTAACGGAATAATTTATCAGGGAAAACATCCGCCTTTAGTATCTCGTGATATTTTTGATAAAGCTCAATTAGCCTTTTTAAAGGTCGATAAGTCCAAAGTACGTAAAAACTTTGATTTTCTGTATCCAGGAATTGTTAAATGCGGAGTTTGCGGATACTCTTTCTGTGGTGAAAGACAGAAAAAACGTAATATCTACTATCGCTGTTCTCATTTTGACAGAAGTTGTCCTAATACAGCATATATTTCAGAGAAACAGCTTACTCAATCATTTAGAATGCATTTAAAAAGAATAGGTTTAGACAAAGATTTGTATGAACTCGTAAAATACTCCCTTAAAGAATGCCTTGGAGATGAACAAGAGTATCATAAAAGTGAAGTAGAAAGAATTAATTCTGAAACAGAACAATGCAAAGAAATTTTGAAAAAGATGTATCTTGATCAAGTTAACGGTGTACTTGATTATGCTATGTGGGTTAATTTAAAAAACGAATATGAGGTAAAATTAAGCAGGTTAAATGCTGAACTTCAAAGACACACTATAGCTAATACAAATTTCCTAGATACAGGGCTGAAAATCCTTGATTTATGCAGTAAAGCGAGCTTACCAGCCACTGAACTTTCAGAAAATGAGGTCGCCCAAATTGTCAGGGCTACATATTTGAATGTAACAAAGGATAAAAAGGTCAAAATGGTCTTTAAAGAACCGTTTGCGACTATTGAAAAGCTCATAAAATTTGCTAAAAAAGAGATTGCAGAAATCGGATTGTCTGAATTCAAGTCTGCAATAATTTCTTCAAAGGATAAATGTATTGAAAGCATTAAAAAAGAGCCCGAAGGCTCTGATTTTAATGGTTCTATTTGTTTTAAATGGTGGAGGTTGACGTACAGCTTGAAACTCACAAATTGCCAAAGCATGGCATAGTGTAGGTTTTGAGCCAATTAAAATTCTAAAAAATATTAGTTAATATTTTTGTGGAATTTTTGAAAATTTTTGTTTTTGCTTATAATTCTCATTATTACTGCATTTAAGCCATATTTTGCAAAATCAGTAAAATTTGAGATAATAGTTTCAGTCGGGTTAAAACCCGACCTATTTTCTATCATTTTTTATGAAACTTAATAAAGAATCTATCAAACATTAATATTGTGTAACAAATACGCAAATTTAAACTTTTAGATTACTTTATATAAATAAGTAGAAGTTAGGATATATTGATCCATGATAATTATTAATCAAAATCCACTATATAATTACCCCAATGCAAACTTTAAATCTCAAAGTTCTTTGCATAAAATTCCACAAACTGATACTATTACACTAAACAATAAAAAAGAAAAAACTTCTAATAGAAATATTGCTTTAGTATCAGCTGCAACAGCTTTGCTTGGAGCAGGACTTGTATATTTTACTAAAGGCAAAATAAAACCTAAAAAATCAACTATAGAAAAGACAAAAGCAAACGAGATAATAAAAGAAACAATTGAATCTTTTAAAACAAAAGGTAAGTTTGATAAAGACAAGGCATTGCTTAATAACGGAACACCTTTTACAGGCGAACTAACACATACAACAAACGACGGCAGCCAAATTGTAATGAAGTATCAAAATGGCATTCTTCAATCATCTAAGAAGATCAAAGATAAACAAGAGATCTATTCTAAGTTATACACAAAACATACAGACGGTAACAACTATGTTACCATAACAAAAAATGGCAATACTGAATGCATTAACATAACTGAAAACATAAATCTTGTTAAAGATGATCAATCAAAATTAAAAGAATTATTAGAAAATAATGAAAATTTAACAAGTGAAGAGTTCCTTAAACAAGCCGACAATATCAAATATAAAAACAAAAAGCAAAAAGAAGAAATAGAAGGAATTGCAGGTGCAAAAAAATATTTTGAAGACGAAGCAAATGAATTAAAAAAACAAAAAGAAGCAATCGAAATAAGTAATTATAATAATGAACAGTGGCTTAGAGGGAAACATTTGGAAAAAGAAAGTGAATATTCTGATTGGTGGTTAAAAGAGCTTGAAATAAAGGAACGCCCTGCCCTTGAAGCCCGCAAGAAAAAAATTGAACAAATTGATAAAGAAATAAAAGCCGAACTAGAAAAATTTTATGAAGAAAACAGAAACAATCTTCCTTCATACGAAGAAAGATTAAAACTCATAGGCACAGATGTTGAAACAGAGTATGGGAGGACTTATATAGATTCACTGAATTTAATGAGAAGAACTGCTAAAGACGATGAATTTTTCCTCAAATATATATTACCTGAGCCTAAAAAAATAACAGATTTGCGTTTTAAACGAGCTTTATTAGAAATGACACCTGATGAACGTTATTTTTATGATGAAGCAGTAAAACAATTAAAAGCAAGAAATATAAAATTTGACGAATATGAGCTTACAATGTTTGATTCAGATACTCTTAAATCTATTGCAAAAGGGAAATTTTCAGACTACGGCTATGTACTGGAACACCATCATGCATATCAAGTTAACGGTATTCTAAGATACGGAAGCGGCAGAAAAGACACTCTTACTGCTATTCTAGATGAAGGATTCAGAACTGTAGCACCTCTTGAACAAGAAAAGGTCGTATATAGAGCTGTTTGTGGAAGTTCAGAGGATGGCAGTATAAACTTTATAAACAAACTTGTAGATTCAAAAATCGGAGATACATTTATAGACAAAGGATATTCTTATTCATCTTTCTATAAAGGGGCTGCACAATCCTGTAATGGCTCCTGGGATATTGGCACACCTGAAATAAAAATGACAATTCATGTTCCTAAAGGCGCAAGAGTTTCTAACGGCATTAACAGAACCAAACAAACAGAAATGTTGTTCCCAAGAAATTCTAAGTTCAGAATTGTAAGCAAAGAGAAAAGAGAAAAAGTTCACGACTGGGAAAAAAACTGGAACGACGTCTGGGACATAACAGTTGAATATGTTGTACCTTAAAAGAAAATAACCCTGGCGACTATGCCGAAAGAAAAGTCTGTAGTATATTAACAAATAATTTTTCCGCCCAACAATTTCCCCAAAACACTAAAAAAGCACCCTAAGGTGCTATTTTCAATGGTTCTATTTGTTTGAAATGGTGGAGGTTAGGAGATTCGAACTCCTGACCCCCTGCGTGCAAAGCAGGTGCTCTACCAGCTGAGCTAAACCCCCACGAGTTCTATTTATTTACTTGTCACAATATTTATTTTACATGCTGATTTTTTTTTGTAAAGTCCCTTTTTTAATTTTTGTTATTTTTTATCTCTTTTTAACTTTATATGTTAGTAT
>QAMI01000006.1:32828-39582 GCA_003150395.1 Candidatus Gastranaerophilales bacterium
TAGGAGATTCGAACTCCTGACCCCCTGCGTGCAAAGCAGGTGCTCTACCAGCTGAGCTAAACCCCCACGAGTTCTATTTATTTACTTGTCACAATATTTATTTTACATGCTGATTTTTTTTTGTAAAGTCCCTTTTTTAATTTTTGTTATTTTTTATCTCTTTTTAACTTTATATGTTAGTATATTTTAATGAAACTGCTTATAATCTTATTAATTTTCATAATCTGGGTTGTATTCATTGAACCGTACATTTTAACGGTCAAAACAGTAAAAATTCAGGATCCACAGCTTGCCGGCTTAAAAATCGTTTTTGCAACTGACCTTCATTACAAAAAATACGAAAAATTCCGCCTCAAACGCGATGTTAAAAAAATCAACGCGCAAAATCCAGACATCATTCTTCTCGGCGGAGATTTCGTAAACGGCCACAAACAAGGCAGCGCGCTTGATTATGATGTAATCGGCGGGGAACTCGGCAAACTCAATTCAAAATATGGAACGTTTGCTGTTCTTGGAAATCACGATGTCTGGCAAAATGCGGCTGAAATCTCAGAAAATTTAAAGAAAAACAATGTTACTGTTTTGAACAATTCCAGCGCCAAAGCCGGCAAAGTTTATATCGCGGGCGTTGAAGATTTACAAACACAAAACCCCGATATCGAAAAAGCGTTAAAAAACACAAAACAGCCGGTAATCCTTCTTACTCACACGCCTGATGTGATTGAAAAAGTGCCGGAAAATGTTAATCTTACTCTTGCCGGACATCTTCATGGCGGTCAGGTGAATTTTCCGTTTCATGGAGCAATTACGGCGCCGTCAAAATATGGAACTAAATATGCATACGGAATGTTTGATGTCAAAGGGCGCAAACTTTTTGTTTCACGCGGAATAGGAACAAGCATTTTACCAATCAGATTTCTTTGCCCGCCTGAAATTGTTGTGATTGAGTTTGAAGAATGAGGGAAAAAAGGTTACCGCTCCGCTTTCTTCGTCTTTCTCATCAATAACAATAACGGGATGGCTGCCAAACAAAGCACACCGAAAATTCTGAACGAATCAATAAACGCCCACAGCGTTGACTGTTTTACAAGCTGGCCGTACATTGAATATTGCGCCATGTACTGTGAAACCGCCTGCTCTGTATATGCAGCAAGTGCACCCGCTGTTGATTGGACTCTTTCTAGAAAAACAGGATTCAAATCATGCAATTTGCCAACCATCATGTACTGGTGAACCTGAGCAAAACGCGTAAGCATTGTGGCAACAAGTGATGTTCCGATTGCGCTTCCTATATTCTTAAGCAAATTCTGAATTCCCGTTGCGTTTGTCATTTGTTCATTTCTTAAAGTATCAACAGACAAGTTCATAATCGGAACCATTGAAAGTCCCATGCCAATACCCATTACAAAGTTAGGAATTGCAATATTCATGTTAGAAATTTGCAGATTTAATGACCCGAACGCAAGAGTTGAACCTCCAAGAAGAGATAAACCTACAGCTACCAGAATTCTGTTATCAATTTTGTTGGATAAAGTTGCAGTCAAAAGCATTGCCGTCATACTTCCAAGGCCTCTTGGCATCATTGTTGCGCCGCTTAAAAATGCTGTATAACCGAGCATACTTTGCAAAAATTGCGGCAATATAGCAAGCGAAGCATATAAAACCGCCTGAATTACAACGGAAATAATTGTTCCGGCAGAAAAGTTTCTATCCTTAAAAACAGACAAATCAATAAGCGAGTCTTTATTAGTCAATTGCGAATGGAAAAACAAAATACATGCAATCACCGACACGCCAAATGTCCAGCAAATCCATGTTGCATTAAACCAGTCAGCATTATTACCTTTATCAAGCACGGTTTGAAGGGTTACGAGCCACACAGTAAGATAAAAAAATCCTTTACCGTCAATTTTTACATTTTTTTGTTTTCTGGCATACGGCGGATCTTCAAGAAGTTTATGACAAAGCAAAGCCGCAGCACAACCGAAAGGAACATTTATATAAAAAATCCATGGCCAGGTCCAGTTATCAGTAATCCATCCGCCCAAAACAGGTCCCACAATTGGTGCAAGAATTACGCCCATCCCGAAAACAGACATGGCAAGCCCGCGTTTTTCTTTCGGAAAAGCCTCAATCATTACCGCTTGTGAGATAGGAAGAATTCCTCCGCCGCCAAAGCCCTGCAAAATTCTGGCAAAAATCATAAATTCTATATTTTTTGCCATGCCGCAAAGCATTGAAGCGATTGTAAACATTAAAATACTTATAATAAAAAAGTTTTTACGTCCGAAAACTTTACCGAAAAAATCAACAGCCGGAATTACAATTCCCGCTGCAATCAAGTAACTTGTCAAAATCCACATAGATTCATCACGCGTTGCAGAAAAGCTTCCAGCCATATGAGGCAATGCCACGTTTCCAATTGTTCCGTCCAGAACATATATGAAAACAGCAAGCATTACCGGTATAATCATTATCCAGGGGTTAACTTTTGGGGTCCATACTTCTTGTTCTTTTATTTGTTCAGACATATTTTTCCTTATTATTGTTTTTCAACAGAGCTTTTCTCACCCTTCAATAAAAACATAAAAGGGATAAGAATAAAACAAGCTGTAGCAAAAATTTTAAATGTTGTCATATATGCGCATAAAGTTGATTGCTGCAAAAGTTGGTTATAAAGCATTTTACCAGCCATATAAGTTGCATTTAGCATGTCACCCGCCTGTGAAATAAAAGAAGACGCATACATACTTAAACGGTCTGAAAAAGCCGGATTTGTTTCAATCATTGATTTCACAAGACCGTTCTGATGGACTTGTGAAAATCTTGATATCATCGTAGCAACAAGTGAAGTTCCTATTGCTCCGCCTATAGTTTGAAGCAAGTTTTGAAGCCCTGAAGCATTGGTCATTTGGTCATTTCTCAGGGTTATGCAGGAAAGCGTTTTAATCGGCATCATCGTAAATATCAAACCAATTCCGAAAACAAAGTTTGGAATTGCGATATTCATCGGATTAATCTGCAAATTCAACAGCCCCAGCATCCAGCCGCCCGCCGCAAGGCAAGCCAGCCCGACAAGTCCGTATGTTCTATATGTAAACCTTCCTCCAAGAATACCAAATATTAAAAGAGCAAGCAATGCTCCGACTCCGCGCGGCATTATAGCTAATCCGCTTAAAAAGGAATCATATCCGAGCATATATTGAAGCATTTGCGGCAAAATAGCCAGCGACGCCAGCAAAACAGCATTAATCATAATTATCATTGCAGTTCCGCAAAGGTAATTTGAATCTTTTAATACATCAAGTTTTACAAGAGGATTTTTACCCTTAACCTGTGAATAAAAGAACATTATTCCACCCAAAACAGCAATTGCTGTAAGCCAGCAAATCCACGGAGCATTAAACCAATCCGCATCATTACCTTTATCAAAAACAACCTGCAAAGGAATCAGCCAGATACAAAGCCACATAAATCCAAATTTATCAAGATGAACATTTTTTTGTTTACGTGCATATGGCGGGTCCTCAAGGAATTTTTTCGCTAAAGTTATACAAATAAACCCAACAGGCACATTTATAAAGAATATATACGGCCATGACCAGTTTTCAGTAATCCATCCGCCCATTACAGGTCCCAAAATCGGGGCAACAATTACAACAAGTCCGAAAACTGCCATTGCTTTGTTTCGGCCTTCACCCGTGAAGCTTTCCATACAAACAGCCTGCGCCATAGGCATTAAACAGCCGCCGCCCATCCCTTGCAATGCGCGCGCCACTACAATCATTCCAATTGAATTAGAAATTCCGCATAAAAAAGAGGCTACTGTAAAAAGCAAAACTCCAAGCATGAAAAAGTTCTTTCTTCCTATAAATTTACAGAAAAAATCAATCATTGGAATTACAATACTGCTTGCCATAAGATAACTTGTCAAAACCCAAATAGATTCCTGACTGCTGACCGAATATGATCCTGCGATATGAGGCAAAGCAACATTTGCGACTGTTTCGTCAAGCGCATACATAAAGGTCGCAAGCATTACCGGTAAAATCATTAACCAAGGGTTGCCTGACGGTTTCCATTCCTGAATTTGTTCTTGTTCTGACATGTTGTTCCTTTTTTGGGTTTTATTTAAAAGTATGTGAATAAGTAAATAGGTAAATAAGTGCGTTACGTTTAGCTGAAATCTTCAAGTTTCACAAATATCTATCTGTAATAACTTAGAACTTTAGCATCTTTGTGTCTTTTTATTTTGATATAGACTTTTCACGTTTCACTTTTCACTTCTTTCTTCCCTATCTCACTCTAACCTTTGGTACAACCGACATTCCAGGAATTATGTTATATTCGTTCGGGTCGACTTTTTCGGTAAAGACAATTTTAACAGGAATTCTTTGTACAATTTTTACAAAGGAACCAACTGCGTTTTCAGGCGGGAAAAGACTTGATTTCGCACCGGAAGCGCGCTGAATACTGTCAATTTTGCCTTTAAAAACATGATCCGGATATGTGTCAATTTTAATATCAACTTCCTGCCCCGGTTTCATGTGACGAAGCTGGTTTTCTTTAAAGTTTGCAACTACCCATACATCGTGTGGAACTATTACAAACAAAGGAGTTCCTACATTTACATACATGCCCTTTTCAACACGTCTGTTTGAAACAGTTCCGCTTTGAGGCGCGTAAATATTTGTGTAAGAAAGATTAAGTTCAGCCTGGTCTTTCAAAGCTTTTGCTTCTTTCAAATCAGCGTCGGCAACTTTGTCATTTGACTGCGACAACAAAGCCTGTTCTGCCTGCGTCAAATTTGCAACGGCAGCATCATATTTCGCCTGAGCATTATCTAAAGTTTGTTTTGAAACAGCACCTTCTTTATAAAGGTTTGTGTACCTGTCCAAATCTTTTTTTGCAACATCTATATTTGTCTGCTGAGCAGCAAACATTGCTTTTGCATTTTTTTGGTTAAGCAAAACTCTTTCATACCTTGCTTTTTTTTCGTCAAGTCTTGCTTTATAATCCGCGCTGTCAATTTTTGCAACAAGCTGACCTTCTTTAACCTGCTGGTTATCCGTAATATAAACATCTGTAATTTGACCGCTTACACGGGGCGCAACCTGAACTGTTGTTGTTTCAACATACGCATCATCTGTTGATTGATACATCAAAGCGTCATGTATAAAAAATCCGCATGCTACTGCAACAACTGCCCCAATTCCGATTGCTATAAATCTTTTACGCGGTTTATGAATTTTTGTTTCTTCGGTTTGAACATTTTGTTCTTCCATGTTTGTATTCTCTTCTGCCATTTTCTACCTCTTATTTTTGATTATATATTTGTTTCAACTACTTTTTCCAGCTCAAGTCTGAAAGCTTTAAGAGTTTTCTGAACTCTTTCTACATCTTCTGCATTAACTTTTTTAGTCACACTTTCAAAATATGTTCTAATTTTATTATTTATAGAATTTAATTCATTTAAACCTTTTTCTGTTATGCCCATTTTTTTTACGAGCCTGTTATTTTTCGTATCGATAAAACGTGTTATCAATCCTTGGCGCTCAAGATTGTCAAGAATTCTTCCGGTATTTGCACGGTCTTTCAATATCATTTTTGCCAAATCTCTCTGGCATATACCCGCATTTATAGAAACTGTATCAAGGGTTGCGTATTCATCCATTGAAATTCCAATATCCAGCTTTTTAAAAAGCTGCAAACCCAAAATCTTCATTAATCTTGATGTTTGTTCCAGTTCGTAATGTATGCTGTCTGTAAAATGTTTTATGCAATCTGTCATTGATTTCCAATATTTTTTATTATGTTAATTATTATTTTTATACTTTGTTGTAAAAAATATATGTTGCATTTACAACAATATTATGCTAACATATGATTATGAAAATTGCAAGTAGTTTTTTATAAGGCTTTAAAACATAATAAAATCACTAATTTAGACTTATAAAAACAAAAACTTGACAGGTGAAAAATATAAAATATTTAGAGGATTTAAAATGAAGAAGATAATTTCTACAGCATTATTACTAAGCTTTGCAGTACTAGAACTCGCTCCATGCTGCCCGGCATTTGCCCAAACTTCTACAGCTGCCCCTAAACAATTCAAAAGCATGATTAAGAAAAATAAAAAAACTAATGACAGCTATAAATATGATTATGTTAATGTTGATTGGTGGAATACTTTTGATGATGAACTCCTTCAAGGTTATATTCAAAAAGCCATCGTCAATAATTATGATTTGAAAATGGCAACACTAAATGTTGAAGAGTTTTACCAACAAGCAAGGCTTCAATTTGCAGCAGAACTTCCTTCTGCAACAGTAGGCGGCGGCCCTGCCTGGTACAAAGCTCCCGGAAGTTCTAGCACTGACATTGGGTTCGGACTCCCGATGATTGTAAGCTATGAAGCAGATATCTTTTTGAAAAACCATGACAAAACAAAATCTTCAAAAAAACTTTATGAAAATTCGAAGTTCGATGAACGCGCAGCTTACATCTCTATAGCCAGCGCTGTCGGAACAACATATTTTAATATAGTTAACCTCGACAAATCAATTGAATTACAAACTGATATAGTTGCTTTAAGAAAAAAGATTTATGAAATTATGCAGCTCAGCAACAAGGAAGGTTTGACATCAACTGCAGACACAGTGAAAGCAAACAAATCTTATGTACAAAGCGAAACTGATTTAATTGAGATGAAAAAACAAAGAGATGTTTTGCTAAATCAATTGTCTGTTCTAAT
>QAMI01000011.1 GCA_003150395.1 Candidatus Gastranaerophilales bacterium
TTTTTTTTATGCTCAATTGCGGGCGGTCATAGCGCCTTTTTTATTATAAACTATTTTGGCCGGATCCGCAAGGGGGGATGGAATTAAACAATTTATGCTTTAGGTCTAATGCTGTTTTTGTTGTAGCAAGCCCTGCTTGTGAACTTTCTTTAAGCATTGGGGACATTAGTTGCCCGGTTTGCTCAAGCGCGTCTATAACTTCATCAAGCGGAATTTTCGATTTTATACCGGCAAGAGCCAGTTCAGAAGCAGTAACCGCATGAATAGCCAAGAATGGATTTCTTTTCACACAAGGGATTTCCACAAGTCCGCAGACCGGGTCGCAAGTTAATCCGAGCAGATTTTTCATAGCTAAAGCTACTGCATTCAAAATCTGGTTAACACTTCCGCCACGTAGCTGAGTCAAGGCTGCGGCACTCATGGCGGAAGCAACCCCGCATTCAGCCTGGCAGCCTGCTACAGCTCCGGCAAGAGCAACTTTTGTTGAAATAATTCTTCCAACAGTACCGGCCGTAATAAGGGCGTTTATCTGCTCTTCTTCAGAAATATTTAAATCTTCGCTAACTCCGACAAGAACTGAAGGCACAATTGCACATGAACCTGCCGTTGGACAGGCCGCAATTTTACCCATTCGCAAATTTTCTTCAATAGTTGCCAAGGCGTATGTGGTTATCTTTTCAAAAGTTTGTCCAAAAAGTGCCCGCTCATCTGAAAATCTTTTTTGCAAGCGGTCACAGTCATCTCCACACATTCCGCTGATTGACAGTTCTTTGCTTTTCAAACCTGTTTGTATGGCTTCTTTCATAGCGTCAAGAGATTTTTTTACAACTGAACGAATTGTGTCAATCGAAGTTTCTGCAAGTTCAGCTTCGTATTCCTGTGTAACCTCAAAAATCTTTTTTCCGCTAATTTCACACTCTTTTTCCAAATCTTTAAAGGTATTAATAATTTTTGTCATTTTAACTTTCCAACTTCTTTATATATCTAATCATGTAAACATCCTCTATTAAATTCAGGAAATCTACAACTTTCTGGTTAATTTCTCCATCAAGGCAAATTGTCATTGACGCTTCCTGACCTTTTGCAGAGCGGTCACAGTGAAAAGAGGCAATGTTGACATGTATTGAGTTCGTTACTCTGCTAATCATATTTGGCACATCTTTATAAACTAAAAGGAGGGTGTTATATTTTCCTGTCAAACTTACAGAAAACCCGTCTATGTTTGTAATTTCAACTTCGCCTGCCCCGACAGAATTTCCTGAAATTATCATATTACGGCGTCCTTCAAATATTATATCAACGGCATTTGGATGACGGTTAAAATCTTCGTAAAATTGAAACTCATATTGGAATTCGTTAGATATTTCCGCATCAAAAATATCTTTAATTTGAACATCATCAACAGAAAGTCCCAGAACTCCTGCCAGCAAACCTTTATCAGTGCCATGTCCCTTTCCCGTTTGGGCGTACGAATTGTAAAGCTTAAAAACAACTTTATCTGGAATCTCATTATAGATATTTTTTGCCAAAAGCCCCAAACGTACAGCCCCTGCAGTATGTGAGCTGGATGGGCCAACCATTACAGGTGAAATTATATCAATTATAGAAGTTTGTTTCATTTTTTCTCCTCATTACAGGAGTATATAACAAAAATAGTCTTATTAAAATATGTAAACTTTTATTTAAAATTTGACAAACCTGTTCATTTTTATGTTTTTATATATATACAAAGTGGTAGTATGTGTATTATTTTCAATTTTGAAGTGTATAAGGAGTCTTAATGTTTAGCCCTGAATTTATGCGTTTTTTAATCAATTATCAGAAATCTGATTTTACCCCGGAACAAACAAAAAAAGAAATTCCCCTTAAAATAAATAAAAGAGGAAAACTAGCCTGGGTTAATATTCTTGTGTCAAAATAGGTTTCAATTAGACCGGAGTTTAAATTATATTTAAATTTAATGACTGGTAGTTATCAGTGTTTTTGATATCGATATGGATTTGGCAGACATAGGTTAGTCATCATCTATAAGTGTAAGTCGTGCTTTATTCAAACAGCACTTACTCTCTTCTACGGAATGCAACGAATATCGTCAAAAGACATATATCCTTCCATGCGCTAACACTAATAAACAACAAGTCTTACCTAATCCTTACGCTAGCGGCATCACCTAATTCAGTTCCAATGTGTTAGAGTGGACTATGTCCACCCTCACCCGAATTTCTAAACTCGCATTCGCTTGTTAAGAAATTCTGCCCTCTCCTGTATCAGGCGAGGGCGTGCCACGATAATCGTCAGAAAGCATTACTCGTTCCCAGCGCCTCTGTCATAATACTTCATTTGCTGTCCTAATCCTTACAAAAGCGCTTCCCATCTAATCCAGCTCCAATACGTAAGAGCACACTTCGTGTGCAAAAAAAAGAGCCCTTTTTAGGGGGCTCTTGGAATAAACGTTGATTCATTCCTCAAATAGTGTGAAGTGTAGTGTGTGCTTAAAATCTCTTTGATTCCTCAATTTTAAGCGTTCCTCGTGTTCATATATATAAAGTATTTTTTGTATATAAAATTGCTATAAAAAAGCTATTATTTTTATATTTTGTTACATTCCTTAATAATACGAGTTATTAAAAGGTTGTATTTTAAGGGAATATTAAATATATTAGAAAATATAATTATTTTTGGAGAGGAGAAATATGAAAATACTTATTTCAAACGATGATGGAATAGCTGCAAACGGAATTCGTGTTCTAACAAAAGAACTTGCTCAGGAACACGAAGTATATGTAATTGCGCCGGACAGAGAACGTAGCGCTGCCGGGCATTCACTTACTTTACATACACCGCTGAGAGTTGAAGAACTTGATGCAATAAGCGGAGCAAAGAAAACCTGGGTGACAACAGGAACTCCGGGGGATTGTGTTAAAATCGGAATTAACGCAATTTTAACAGAAGAAGAACAGCCTGATATTGTAATTTCCGGGATTAACCATGGCCCTAATTTAGGTTCAGACATTTTGTATTCAGGAACTGTAAGCTGTGCAATGGAAGGAGCAATGATGGGAATTCCAAGCATTGCGGTCTCATTGGCAAGTATGCATTCGGATTATGAAGATTTCGAATTCACTGCAAAATTTGTACGCGGAATGTTAAAACGCTTGAAAGACTTTAATTTCCCGCAAAAAACTCTTTTAAATGTAAATGTTCCTTTGCTTGACGCTGACGACATTGCTGGAATTGCGATTACAGAATTAGGCTCAAGAATGTTCACCAATACATATGAAAAACGAGTTGACCCGCGCGGAAAAGTTTACTACTGGATGGCTGGCGAGCTTACCAATGAGTCAGCGGATTCTAATTCTGATATAGCAGCAATTCGGCAAAACAAAATATCAATAACTCCCGTAACTTACGAAATGACAAAAGAAGAAGTTATGACAGATTTGGAAAAAACGCTTTGCAATCATGATGCATGCGATTGGATGTAAAACTGAAGGGCGCCGAAACCTTTCGACGCCCGATTTTTTATTTTTTAAAATTATAAATCCCCGATTTTGCAATTACCATTCCAGCGTTGGTTCCTGTAAAATGCACTACATCCGGTTTATTTGCAGTTCCAAAATCAAGATAAATAAGTTTTTCGGTTTTTGACGGATTTGAAATTACATGTGAGCCGCTTATGTCAGCCGGAAAACAAATTGCATCTCCGGTTTTCAAATGAATGTCTCCCTTTTCAGTTTTAACTAAAGCTTCACCGCTAATAATATAGAAAACTTCTTCATTTTCTTCATGATAATGATAGCCATACGCAAAATTTCCCGGTTCCACCTCTACGAAATTAGCTAAGCATTTATCTGCTATTTCCGGCGGAATAACAGGTTTAAAAGAAAACGAATTACCATTATTTGCTTGAACGATTGGTTCAACGTCTTTGTAATTTTTTACGATAATTTCTTTCATAAATACCTCCTTTGATTTTTAACGTAATTATGATAATATAGGTTTAAAATTCTGTAAAGAAGGCACTTTTCGGTTACTTAGTTACAGAATGGTAACCAAAAAGTTAAATATTGAAAGAGGGAAAAGTTATGATGAAAAAAGTTAAAATAACTGTTTTAAAAACCGGATTCGACGATGAACTTGCAAAAGAATACGGAATTGAAGGTTTAAAAACATGTCCTATTCACTCTGCCGGACAAGTATTTTATGCAGACTGGGCAAAACCAGAAGGATTTTGTGATGAAGCCTGGAAAGCAATTTATCAATATGTATTTGCACTTGCTCACGGTGCTGATAAAAATTTGTTTTACTACAACGATTGGATAAAAACGCCCGGAGTTGCAATTGTATGCTGTAATGACGGGTTAAGACCAGTAACATTTAAGCTTGAAGCAACAGATGAAGTTTCGACAAATTAGTAAATAAGGAAAGCTGCAATGAAAAAACAAATCAGATGTTCTTGGGCGGGGAATCTACCTATTTACATTGATTATCATGATAATGAATGGGGAAGACCGGTACATGATGATATTAAACTCTTTGAAATGTTAATTTTGGAAGGTGCCCAGGCAGGGCTTTCATGGATAACCATACTAAAAAAAAGAGAAGCTTATCGCAAGGCATTCGACGGATTTGACCCTGCGAAAGTAGCGCTTTATGATGAAGGAAAGATAGAAGCCCTTATGAACAACAAAGGAATCATAAGAAACAGGTTAAAAATTAATGCGGCAATAACAAATGCCAAATTATTTTTAGAAGTTGCAGAAAAATATGGAAGTTTTGATAAATATATTTGGAGTTATGTAGATTACACGCCGATTACTGGGCATTGGAAAAGTGTCAAAGATATACCTTCCTCCACGCCGCTTTCCGACAAAATCAGCAAAGACTTAAAGAAAATGGGGTTTAAATTTGTAGGATCAACTATAATTTATTCATTTATGCAGGCAATTGGAATGTTGAATGACCACACCACAGAATGCTGCATTTACAAAGAAATGAATAAATAGTTATTGGATGAGAAATTTCATATATGGAAATAATAAATATTGACAAAAACAGAAGAACACAAAAGCTGATTGAACAACTACTTGCAGTTTGGGAAAATTCAGTAAAAGCAACGCATTTGTTTTTATCCGAAAACGAAATAGAAAATATCAAGCAATATGTTTTGCAAGCATTAAAAGAGATTACAAATCTAATAATAGTTGTAAATAAGGATAACGACCCGATTGCATTTATGGGCATTGAGAAAAACAAGCTTGAGATGCTATTTATAAGTGACAAAGAAAGAGGTAAAGGAATTGGCTCAAAGCTAATTCAATATGGGATAAAGAAATATTCTATAAATGAACTGACTGTTAACGAACAAAATCCGAAGGCCCGAAATTTTTATGAACACACTGGATTTCGAGTTTACAAAAAAACAGAAACTGATGAACAAGGAAATCCTTATCCATTATTATATATGAGATTACATGAATATTAAAATCAGCAAAGATGGACATAATGAAAAAAAGCTTTATTTTGAAACACTAGATTTAAATGGTATACTTGATGGTACAAAGTTTGAACTTTATATTTTATTAAATCGGCACAATTTTACTTCAAGAAAGAGTAAAAGCTGCCTGAATTCTTGAAACTCAATAATAACAACAAAAAACAGCTTCTTAAAGAGCTGTTTTAAAAAAAATGTCGTAGGCGGGACTTGAACCCGCACGGATCTCTCCACACGCCCCTCAAACGTGCGCGTATACCATTCCGCCACTACGACATACTGGTTATAGTTTTCATTTGCCGGTAGCTGTAAGAATTGATGTGGCGGAAGTGCGTTGCACTATCCGCGACGGTTCTCACGTAAACGATATTTAATCGTTTACTTTTCTTTGACAGCTACGATGGCTCTTGCCACTACGACATATTAATTATAAAATTTTCAACGAGCTTTCTTCGCATGACTTAATGTAACACAAACATTTTTATTTTAAAAGCATAAATTTCTTTTTTGCTACAAATTGTTTCATTTTTAATGTCCAGTAACCATCGTTTATTGTAGGGTTAAAGTACTTCCACCAGCCGTTGCGAGCATTTTGAAGATGTGTTAAAAACTCCATATATTCAATGTAATAATCCTGCTTCAAATCATCCTGAAATTTTCCAAGCCATGACGTTGCTTTTGCAAAATATTTTCCAAGCGCAAGCTCTGCATAATCTTCTTCCTTATTAAGCTTTTTCAAAAGTTCCTCTATCGCGCGCGTCACATATATTGGCGAAAAATTCTTTTTCTTTTTCACTGTCATTGCGCTTCCTATACGGTTTTTGCGATAACAATACGGAAATTCCGAAATCACTTCAATTCTTTTTGCCAAAATCATCGAATGGAAAAACGGCAGCTGATCCTGACCAACTTTTATGTTTTGAAATTTTATATTGTTATCAATCAGAAATTCGCGGCGGTAAAGCTTTGTCCATGCAGTTGAAGGAAACTTAAAAACATCTTTTTTGATGTCTTGTGCACTGAATACATTATTAAAATATTTTTTATCGAGATTTTTTAAGCTATAACCTCCTTTGGTTTTAATAAATTTTCCGTCTTTTTCGTAACAAGAAAGTCCGCCAAAGATTAAAATATCCAACACATCAGCATTTGCCTTTGCATAAAGCTTCTCAAGAACACCGGCATTGTCAAGCCAATCATCCGAATCAACAAAATAAACATATTCCCCTTTTGCAATTGCAAGTGCAGTATTACGGGCAACGCCTGAACCTTCGTTTGCTTTATCGATAATCACAATTCGGTTGTCGCTAGCTTTGAACTCCTGCAAAACCTTAAGCGAGTCATCTGTTGAACCATCATTCACACAAATAATTTCAATATCATTAAGAGATTGCGCAAGAATACTCTCAAGGCACTGCGGCAAATATTTTTCAACGTTATAAACCGGCATAATTATGGAAACTTTTGTCATACAAACTCCTGCTGTTTTCAAAATGGCTTTTACATAGCAAGAATTATAACACAATTATGAATTCGGGTAAAAAATAATTTTATAATTAAGAGCCTGCATAATTATTTCAATTTCATGTGAATTTAAAGTATTGTTACGAAGTTTTTGCGACAAGTTTTGCACAGTATAATGTTTATTTTTCTTCTTTGAAATAACTTGTGCCAACTGGGTTAAAGTCATGTCTTTATCAATCATTATTTTCTTAATATCATTGCAGATTCCCATAAATTAAGCATAACTTAGTTTAAAAAATATTGACAATTTTAAATTATTAGTTTAAAATTAAATTAATAATTTAAAAGAAGGATCTATGGAAATATACAAAAAAATTATGGCATTCACAATGGCCGAAACTTTAATAACACTCGGAATAATAGGAATTATTGCAGCTATGACCTTACCATCGCTTGTTGCCAAATATCAGAGTAAGGTTCTTTCAACACAATTAAAAAAACTATACTCAGTAACGTATCAAGCAATGTTGAGAGCGGTCCCTGACGGTGATTTTAGGTATCTTTCATTAATCAAAGACGGCGGTGGCACAACAAGTGCTAAGTATTTCTTTGACAATTATCTTAAATCTCAATTTAAAGTTCAAAGCTTCTGTGAAGAAAAAGCCGGCTGCTGGCCGCAAACATATACAAAAAAGAAAACAAAATACGGTAATCTGAAAGGTATCGGCTCAGGAGTTATTAGTTTCACAACAATAGATGGATATGC
>QAMI01000015.1 GCA_003150395.1 Candidatus Gastranaerophilales bacterium
GGGGGGGGGGGGCACCTGCAAATAACGCTCTTTCAAGGTTTTCAGGATTTACATTAGCGGAAGTTGTTATTACTCTTGCTATAATCGGCGTGTTGGTTGCATTAACTTTACCAACATTAATGAATAATGTAAGAAACAAAGGTTATGTCACAGGTTTACAAAAAGCATATTCATCAATACAAAATGCTACAAACTTAATTATTGCAGAAGAAGGGTTACCAAACAACTGGGGATGGACTGTGCATCAATCCCAAGACAACTCTGGAAATGAACGAATCGTAGAGCTTTATAAAAAACATTTTGACATATTAATGAGTGGAAAACGTTGCAACTGGTGCACCGAACTTTTTCCAGGAGTACCGAGATTAACTTACAGATTTTTGAACGGTAGTCCAGAGGCAAAAGGTCTTTACGGATCTCCTTTGTTTGTATATTCCTACCCACTGTTATTACGGGATGGAAGTATAGTAGGACTCACATTTAGTTATGCTTCAGGACAAACATATTATGGTGTTCCATTTCACTTTGTTGTTGATGTGAATGGTCTAAAAGGACCAAATCAGTTAGGTCGTGATGTATTCTTTTTATATATGGATAATAATTCAGGCAAGATTTTGCCATATACTAATGAAACATTTCATTACGGCCAGTTTGATAAGAGAAATACCTGTGATACAAATAAAGAAGGTTATAGTTGTGCTTACAGGGTTATAACAGAAGGTAAAATGAATTATTAAAAAGCGCCTTATATAGGCGCTTTTTAGTTGAATATATTAAACTTGAATTCTATCTTGCGCAAATCGTTCTTGCGACATAAACGCCCGATGCTGAAGCTTGAATTAGGCCTCTTGTTACACCTGCGCCGTCGCCGATTGTGAACAGGTTTTTAACACCTTCAGTTTCAAGTTCATTTGTCAGTTTTACGCGTGCTGAGTAGAATTTAACCTCAATACCGTAAAGAAGTGTGTATCTTGAAGCTGTTCCAGGGCAAACTTTGTCTAATGCATAAAGCATTTCAATGATGCTTGTCATTTGTCTGTAAGGAATTACCAAACTTAAATCGCCAGGTGTTGCGCAGGTTAAGGTCGGCGTAATAATGCTTGATTTAATTCGCTCAGGTGTTGAGCGGCGCCCGTCAAGCAAATCTCCAAAACGCTGAACAAGAATTCCTCCGCCAAGCATGTTTGCAAGGCTTGCAATGTGCTGGCCGTACTGAATAGGTTCTTTGAAAGGCTCTGTAAATTTTTCGCTTACTAAAAGTGCAAAGTTTGTATTGTTAGTTGTTTTTTCTGCATAACTGTGTCCGTTTACTGTTGCTATACCGTTGTAATTTTCCTGAACAACTTCACCGTTGGGGTTCATGCAGAATGTTCTGACTTCATCTCCGAAGGTTGGTGAGTGATAAACAAGTTTTGATTCATAAAGCTTATCAGTCAAAGGTTCAAACACCGGTGCCGGAAGTTCAACACGGACACCGATATCAACAGCATTATTTACCATGCCTATTTTATTTTGAGCAAACTCTTTTGTAAGCCAATCTGCCCCTTCACGGCCGGGAGCGATAATTGTGTAATCCGCACAGATGGTTTCGCCATTATCAAGAACAATTCCCTTGACCTGTTCACACTCAACAATAAGGTTTTTGGCTGAAACATTATTTAAGATTGTAATTCTTTCATCTAAATAGTCCTGCATATTCTTTAGAACATCCAAACTTCTTTCAGTTCCCAAATGTCTGACAGGCGAATGAACAAGTTTAAGTTCAGCGAGTGCAGCTTCACGTTCAAGTTCCTTAAATATTTTCATATCGGTGCCGAAAACTTCTTCTGTTGCGCCGAATTTCAAATATAATTTATCCGAGTAATCAATAAGTTCTTCAACCTTTTCTCTAGACATATAGTCAACAAGGTGTCCCCCAACATCCGGCGTAAGTGTTAATTTGCCGTCAGAAAACGCGCCGGCACCGCCCCATCCGCAAAGAAGTCCGCATTTTTTACAGTTTGGGCATTTTTCATAACCTTCTCTTAAAAGACAAACTCTTTTTTCGATTTTTTGACCTTTTTCGATTAAGACAACTTTCCAGTCAGGTTTAAGTTTTGTGATTTCAAGTGCTGCGAAAATTCCTGCTGGGCCTGCGCCAATAATTGCTACGTTGTAATTCATTAGATTTCCTCATTCTTAATTTTGGGTAACTGTTTGGACCTTCAAAATCGCCCAGACACCTTAACTTTAAACCGAACAAGGTCATTTTAAAAGCTTTTGTAAGTTTTTGTTAAGCTTTCGTAAAGGCTTAGAATATCAGCTAATTTGCGAGATTTGTCTTAAAAGGTTTCTTTTTAGCCGCACGCGCATGGTTTAGATTGCTTTGAAATTCTGCAATATCGTCATTGTCATTAATTGTTTTTGCAAGGTCGATATATTTTTGTGCTTCTTCAAGTTTATTAGTATTAAGATATATTACCGCTATATTAAAATAGATTAAATATCTGTCGTCATCTGATTTGGCAAGTTCAAGAGCTTTTCTTAAAGACTCAATTGCCTGCGGATATTTTTCCAAATCAGCATAAGCTATCGCCAAATCAATATATCCTCCGGGAATTTCCGGCGCAGATTCAATATAATGCTCAGCTTCAGCAATTTTTCGTCTGCCGATGTCGCGTTCATTGCCTAGAACAATCGGAGCATAAATAAGTCCGTCTTTATTGAACTTCGACATAGGAACATTAGAAATATCAGGTATCATTTTATAAAGCAGATTAATCGTATTCAGATCCTGCTGTGAAATATATTGAAAATCACTTCTGTAGCGTGTGTACATTGTGTCAGGCTGCGTTGACATATACATTAAATCGTCAGAGCTGTAACTATGACCCATAATACCAAGTGCATGACCTATTTCATGCAAAACAGTATTGTAAATCTCTTTATCTGAAAAGTAATTTCCGTTTGCGTCTTTGTCATACATGGTTATTGTCATTGATTTAAGGTTTTTGCCTTGTATCTTAGGATTGGTATAAGCTACAACATATTTACAAATACCATCTTCACAAATATCTTCCGGCAAAGCTTCAAATTTTACGATAATATCAGCATTTCCTTTTTCCACAAATTGAAATTGTAAAAATTCAGTGCTCAATGCCCATTGAGTAAATGCCTTTTCAATTTCAACCCTGTAGTAGTCAGGCGTTGAAATTGGCACTTCAAGTTTTACTTTAAGCGGAAATGTATTAACATCCCATCTGAGCAGATTTCTGTCGTAGGGAGCCTGCTCTATGTAATTGTCCCCTATATTATTTAAAATATTATATTTCCATTCAAAAATTTTCTGATTTGCAAGTTTTTGAGCTGCATCAAGCACCGGCTCCTGTGATATTTTATACATCTCAGTCTGAATTTTTTCTGTCGGCTTCAAACCGCACATTGCTTTGACATAATAATATCTGATATCTTTGTTATTCGGTCTCAGCAAATAAGCTTTTTTAAGAAGATTGTATGCTTTGACAGGCTGTTGTTTTTTTAACTGGTTAACACCTGCAATGCTATAGAATATCGGAATATTATAAACTATTGCACCGATAAAAATTATTGAAAGAATTAAAAGAATTCTGCTAAGAGTCTGTTTACTCATCCATTTTTCCCTGTTCAAGAAGTTTTTCAAGCGCTCTGGTATCGCCTTTAAGTTTAAAGTATTCTGCAAATTTCGGAGTAGTTTTCAGATTATAACTTCTGCCGTTTTTGTCGCGCGTTCTGCTAATTAAGCCTTTTTCAATAAGTTCTGCAACATGTTCGTAAGCTGTTGATCCGCGAAGTTCTTTCAAATCCGTTTGCCTGATAGGTTCTTTAAGCGCAATTACCGCTAGAGTTCGCATTACGGCAGGCCTTAAATCTACAGGACAAAGTTTTTCAACAATATCCATATGTTCTTCTTTTACCTGAAGAATATAACCGTTTTCATCATCAATTTCAAGCGCCCCGTCGCGCGCCGAGTAGTCCATTATTAAATCAAGTATAGCTTCTTCAACCTGCTCGTTTTCAACTTCCAAAATTTCTGCTATTTCTTGAGTTGAAAGAGCTTTTGCTGTTGTAAAAAGCACTGCTTCAATTCTGGCTTTCAAGTTTTCCATTTTCACCTCTTACAACATACAAATCTGAGTAAAATTCGTCTTGAACAAGCTCGTAATCAGTTTCTGCTGTCAAAAATAAAAGTGCGATATATGCGCTTATTTTGTCCATTCCGAGAAGAGTAAGCTCGTTAAGTTCGATTTTTTCTTCTTTTTCAAAGATTTGTGATAGATTTTCTTTTAATCTTAAAACGCAGTCTTCAATGTATTCCTCATGCGCAAGATTTATAATATCGTCAGCAGTAAATCTTGAATAAGATTGAACGCGGCGCTTTGCACGTTCGTGAGCACTTTGAAGAGATTGTTTATGTTCAAGTTTTTCGTAAAATTCCAACTGGCGAATCAAGTCGCGCAAGGTTACGACTCTGTTTCTGTTTAATCTTACGCTTGTACGGCGCTGCAAAACATCGTCAATAGAAACAACATTACTTGTAGGTACATAGTCCTCCTCTTCGCCGTAATCGACAACAAAACCGTCATCATCAAATTCCAAATTGTCCTGCGGCTGGTCTTCAAACTGCATTATATCAATGCCTTCAAGAACATTTGATTTAAGCTTCAGAAGTACTGACGCAAAAAGAAAAGTTCTGCCGGTTAGGCGTAAATCCTGCGACTTCATTTCACACATATGCGCCAGGTATTTGTCTGTAACATCAATAATATCAATGTTCCAGGGGTCGATTTTTCCGGCTTTTGCCATTGATACAAGAATTCCTATACCTTCATTGTCTAAATTGACATTTTCAGGAATTGCCGAACTGTTATAGTTAAGTATTGCTGTCTCACTACTCATAATTAATCTCTAAGTTTCACTCCCGTCACACGGGTTATACCTTTTTCTTTTTGAGTTACACCTATCGTCCTATTTGCTGATTCTATCATAGGTTTGCGGTGACTAACTACTATAAATTGCGTATTTTTTGCCTGGTTCTGCACCATTTGGGCGATACGCTCAACATTCATTGTGTCTAAACTTGCATCAACTTCATCAAATGCGTAGAATGGAGATGGCATATAGCGCTGAATTGCAAAAACAAAAGCCAGCGCTGTTAAGGATTTTTCGCCGCCTGACATACTTTCAAGACGCTGAAGTTTTTTGTCGCGCGGCTGCGCTTCAATTGTCATACCGCCGGAAAGCGGGTCATCAGGGTTTTCAAGTTTGAGTTCGCCTTCGCCTTCAGAAAGCTGATGAAAAACCTGTTTAAAGTTTTCGTTGATATTGTTGTAAGTTTTCATGAAAGCTTCTTTTTTAGACTGTTCATAGCCGCTCATTCTGTCAAGAATTTCTTTGCGTTCTTTTGAAAGTGTTTCTATTTGAGCCTTTAATTCGCTCTGGCGTGTCAAAACCTCTTCGTAAGCTGCAATTGCACGCATATTTACGTCCCCGAGTTCTTGCATTCTCTTTTCCAGGCGCTGAATTTTTGAAGTGATTTCTTCTATTGAAATTTCAATCGGTTCAAGCTTTTCAATCTCGACACCTGCATTTTTAAGCTCTTCGCGTGCTGTTTCAAGCTGAGGTTCTAGTTCGCGGCGTCTTGCGCGGAAAGATTCAATTTGTTCTGCAATTCTTTCAATGTCAGATTGCCTGATGTGTTTTTGTTTTTCAAGTTCAATAAGTTCCGCATTGATTTCATCGCGTTCTTTGAGAAGTTTCCCAAGCTTTTCTTCAATTTCCGCGATTTGTTCATTTAAAGCTTCAGCTTTTTGGTTTAATCCTTCTATTTCCGCTTTAAATCTAACCTTATCGGCCTCAAGTTTTACATTTGCGGCTTCAATACTTTGAATTTCTTCGGTTTTAGTTTCAATAAGATTGTCGTTGAAGGCAATATCTCGGTTGAAATCGTTTTTAGCAGCATTAGCATTCATCAAGTTTTGCTGGAGCCGCTTAATTTCGTGTTCAACGCCTTCGGTTTTCTCTTTCAAGTCTTTTAAATCCTGGTCATTAATAAGTTTTTCAACTTCCTCAATATCAGATTGAACCTGTGCCATATCATCGTAAACTTTAACTGTCTGCTCTTCAAGCTTGTCAAGTTTTTTATTCAGTTCATCAATCTTTGGTTCTGAATTCTTAATAAATTCAGCGCGCTCAGCAAGAATATTTTCACTGCTCGCATAGTTTTTGTTCATGTTTTCAAGTTCAATTTTTGATTTGGAATACTCACTCATTGAATCTGAATATTTTTGTCTGATGTCGTCAAGTTTTGCTTCCAAAGCTTGTTTTTTTGATGTTAGATTTGCGGATTTGTCTTCCAATGCTTTTAGATTCTTTTTGAAGTTTTCCAGTTCATCATCGTCGTTCTGACTGAAGCTTAAACCTGTTCTACGCTGCGAACCGCCTGTCATTGAACCTGATTTTTCGAAAATTTCGCCTTGAAGAGTAACCATACGGTATTTTCCGATAAGTTTTTTCGCGCATTCCATATCTTCAACAACCAGAGTGTCTCCGACCGCATAATAAAACGCATTGATATATTGGTCGTCAAAATCTACAAGGTTAATCGCAAAATCAATAACGCCTTTATCTTTTGGAAGGTTTAATTTTGATGGCGCTTTTACGATTTTGTTGAGCGGAATAAATGTTGCACGACCTGCACCTGAAGATTTCAAAAGTTCAATCGCAACAGATGCGACATGTTCATCATCAACCACAATGTGAGTCATTCTGCCGCCAAAAGCCACTTCCATTGCGGTTGAATACTCTTTATCTACTGTTCCGAGCTTAACCAGCGGTGCATGTACCCCGCGAAGTTTAGCATTCATAACTGTATCAATTGCATTGTTAAAACTTGACTGTGCAACCTGTTTTTTTGCTTCCATAGCGGAAACTTTTCTGTAAGCCATCTGGATATCGTGGTTTACATCATCAATTTCGTTTTTGGTTGTATCAAGGTCGTGTAAAGTGTTTTGCTGAATAATTTTGAAGTCAGCCATTTCTTTTTGAAGCTGTTCAACAAGAGTTTTCTTTAAATCAAAATCTGAGGCGAAGTTTGCCTTCAGTGTTTCAAGTTCTTCTAACGTTGTTCTGGCTTTTGAAAGTTCGTTTTGAAGATTTTTTAAATCGTTTTCAAGAGGAAGTTTTTCTTTGATAAGAGCATTTTCTTTATCTTGAAGGCTTTCGAGATTTTTGCGTAAATTGTTGCGTTTTTCAATATGCTGGTCTGCCGTCGCATTTAAGCCGGTCATATCTTCCAGAATTTTCTTTAATTCTGCCTGTTTTTCTGCAATATTTCCTTCAATAATCTTGATTTCATCGTCTTTTAATTTGATTTTTAATTTAAAATCTTCTATTTTTTGCTTGTAAGTTTCAATACCGTTTTTGGCATTTTCAATCCGGCGTAAGCCGTCCATAATCTGTTTGTCAGCATAAATTGAGGCGTTATTTTTACGGTCAATTTCGCCTTTCAGTTCTTCCTGCTGTTTTTTGAGTTCAATCTGGCGCGCCTCGCCCTTTTCTTTAACAATTTCCGAGATTTCCTGATATTTACCCTTTATAAGCGTCAAGCGTTCATCTAAATCTTTATTTTTGACTTCTTCTTCTTTTTTCTTTTTGGTAAATTCAAGAATGTTTTCATGCGCTTTTTCAATATTGCGTTTTATGTCAAAAAATCTTACTTTATTAATCTGGCCTTCAAGTTCTGTTTTTTCTTCTCGTAATTTCTGATATTTTAGGGCAACTTCACGCTCTTCTTTAAGCTGTTCAAGTCTTACATCAACTTCGTTCAAGATGACCGAAGACCTTTCGACACGCTGCTCAACTGTTGTAAGTTCATTTGTTGCCTGCTCTATTCTTCTGTCAAAGTCTGCAACGCCGGCAATTTCGTCAATAATTTTACGTCTGTTTTTGGGCGAGCAGTTTGTAATCCCCATTACATCGCCCTGCATCATTACGTTGTAGCTGTTTGGAGTAACATTGTATTTTTCCAGCTCTGCATGAACATTTGTGAGAGTAGTGACAGAATCGTTTATATAATATGTGCTTGCATAGCCTTGGTTTGTTTTGCGAATACGTCTTGCTATACTTAAATCCTGCCCGTTTTCCATACCGCCGAAGGTAACCTTTACAAGCGCATCATTGCGTTTTGTGTAGGTCGAAATAAAATGCGAAAGGTTCTCAGCGCGCAGCTCGCTTGCGTTTGCAAGCCCCAACGCAAACAAAACACTGTCAATAATATTACTTTTACCAGAGCCGTTTGGGCCGGAGATTGTTGTAAAACCTTCCAGCAGCGGGATTTCTGATTTATTGGCAAATGATTTAAAGTTATCTATTTCAAGCTGTTTTATGTACATAATCCTACCCAACTATAGTCTTAATTCTATTAGACAATAATATTCAGGTCATGTCAAAGCTTTAAACAAAACTTTACAAGCAGAAGCGCCTTTTACCAGCAGAGTAGCCCTCTTCCCCCCCCCCCCAAAAAAAAAACGACCCAAACGGTCGAGATTTTAAAAAAAGGAAATGAAATTTATATTAATTCTATATTTAACTGCAATTTTTCAGCAATCCCCTCCACCCAACCCTCTCCCCAAAGGGACGAGGGAGTGCCACGAAAATCGTCAGAAAACGTTACTCGTTCCCAGCGGTTGTTTCCTAATTCTGCCTGCTCTAATGCTAACAAAAGCGGCTTTCAACTAATCCAGACCCCAATGTGCAAGAGTGGACTACGTCATATTGCATTTTAAATGTTCAACTAAGCTTGTCACAAGACTTTTATCTCCCCCAGCGCCATTGACCTAATCCAGCCCCAATGTGTAAGAGTGGACTACGTCCACTAGCCGAAGGTTTTGAATGTAGATTCTGTGTTCTTTTCAATAACTTTCTGTACAGAATCCATTTCTGTTTGTATTGCATTCTGTTCAGTATCTAATTGCTTCAATCTTAATTCAAGGTTCTTATCCTGTGCCTGTATAATCTCAATCTTAGCATTGATTTCCTGTATTGATTGGTCATACTGATTCTTATCATATTCATATTGGTTCATGGCATCGTCATATGCAGCCTGATCAGTCGTTGTGTTTGTTGTTAATGAATATGTTACCGGATCCATTAAGTTTCCGTCTTCATCTTCTTCATAAATGCTAATGCTTATGTATCTTCCAGTGCTATCCTGTTCAAATCTGGCAGTAACACCTTTTATTTCTTCTTGCTTTTGAGCTTTGCCAATTGTATAGCAAGGAATGTTAGATAAAGATGCTCCTGTTTCACTGTAAAGAACACTATCTTTTTCTAAATCTTCTTTTTTATAAAAGTAAGGAGACCAGGTTCCGGTAGTAGAATTGTAAGTATATCTAACCTGCCAATCTGCTTCACCGTACTGCTCATTAAGCTTGTTAAGATATTCATTTTCTTCCTCAAGAGCTTTTTCTCTTTGTTCAGCGCTAAGAGTGCTGAAATACGGATCTTTATCCGGATCCGCCGGCATTTGTCCGAGTTTTCTAAGGGTAACAGAGCCTACGGAATAAGTATAATTGCCTTCTTCTCCGGATCTTGTGACTACAGTAGAGCCGGCTGAAATTGGTGCAAAATCATCAGTCCATTTTCTGACATAGCTAACTTTGTAAGTTCCATCTTGCTGAGCAATAAGAGAAGTAATAGTGTTATCTAAAGCTCCATCAGAGAATGTATAAATAGTTTTGGT